>DQEK01000218.1:0-6370 GCA_003533545.1 Acidobacteriota bacterium
TCCGGAATGCTGCTCCAGAGAAAAAATGAGATGCGTGAGGCCAGCTCCAGGTCGGCCAGGCGATAGGCCGTACCGGGCACCGCATCTGACGGATCAGACACGACCCGGAACAGGAAATCTGGGCTCACCAGGAGGGCCCGCAGGGCTCGTTCGATACCGACCTCAAAGCCACCGCTCAGACGCCCCTCCTCGTAGAACCCTACCAGCGGGTCGAGATCAAGGGCGCCGATGGGCCGCCGGTACGCCCGTCGAGCCAGAGTCGACAAAATCTCCGAAGCGCACGCCAGTTCCTCGGAAGGCACCGACGGACGGCAGACGAAGATCCGGTCGCGGGCGGGCGTCTCGTTAATACCGGTCGCATTGAAGGGACCAGAAATCGTCACGGTGCCGAGGTGCGGCTGGTACAGCAGGTAGTCGCCCTCACCGTGCGGCCGATCAAAGGGCTGCCGTATGCTTTCGGACAGCGCGTCTGTCTTCTTAACGAACGTAGCCGTTACCACGCGCGGCCCAGCGGACACCGGAACTCGCACCACCAACTCGTCTGGCCCCGTGTTATACGCGACACCTTGGTCTTGACCGGCGTCTCGGGGTGCCAATTGGAAAATCGTAAGCCGCTTGCCATCGAGGCTCACTTCAAGTTGGTGCGGTTCCCGAATCGGAGCCCCGGCAAACAAATCAAGTAATTCAAGTTTGATGTCGTAGTCCCCGTCCTGAGGAAAGTTAAACGGCACCGACAAGCCGCCACGCGTCCCAAACGGCAACCCGTCTCGGTGGGAGTACTGGGACAAATCGGATACGACACGGAACGTCTCCCCCATCGGCGCCGCGGGCGAAGCACCAACCGCCAGTCGACTGATCTCTCGGGCGGCGCTCATGTAGCGTTCAAGCAGCGTCGGCGAGATTTTCAGCACCCCGGCAATGTTGTCGAACCCGTAGCTCTGATCATCGGCCGGCACCAACTTCGCGGCATCGATGTCCAGCGCGAGCAAGTCACGTATGGCATTCTGGTACTCAGTGCGATTGAGCCGATGTAGCGTTTCAGTGCGGCCTGGATTGGGTCTGATCGATGCCGACCGGTCGATCTCTTCTTCAAGCCACGCGGCAAGCTCATCAACGTCCTCGGGGGCCGGCCGCGGTCGACCCATCGGGGGCATCGACCCAGTTCTGAGCTTTCGAATGACCCTCTCCCACAATTCAGCATCCGCGGGAACGTCATTCAGCGCAGAAACATTAATTACGATGGGAACCGTGCCCCGGTCGACCAAGGATTCGTTGTGGCAGGTAATGCAATAGCGCTCAAGGAGCGCAGGATGTGCGTCATCGACAGGGGTCTGGGCAGCCGCCGGCACAGAGAAGCCCAAGACAGCAAACAGCGCCCCTCCGCAAAGAAAGATCGCCCCCAGCCGCCAGACCATGCCTTTTCTCGTTTTCATATATCTCGAATCAGGCCCTGAACGATCGCCACGATCGTACAGCTTCAGCCCCCACTGTCAACACTTGCGCGCACTTCAGAGACGATAAATCGGCCCGGAGGCAGGCCACGCAAAGTATCTAGCCGAACCGTGTTCCAGACAACAAAAGCACCACAGCATTCCACCGCGTTGCCGACCCCCGCCGCGGCCTGCTACGATAGATCCGTCAGGGTTTGTGCGAACGCGTAACGCGTCCAACCATGGAGACCAGCGAGATGCGCTTGAGGATTTACGCCAGACGCTTGGCACCCCTTGCCCTATTGTTCGGGATTGGAACGGGGATCTCCGCTCCGCCTATGTCAGCCGAGGGCCGAGAGGCCCCGCTGGTTGCGGCGACCAAGGCCTCCGACACAGCGGCCGTCCAGGCCCTACTCGCGCAGGAGATAGACGTCGATGCCCCAGAACCGGACGGCACGACCGCGCTGCATTGGGCGGCGTATCAGGGAGACGCCGAAATCGCGGCCGTCCTGCTTCGCGCGGGGGCTAGCGCCAACGCACCGAACCGATACGGAGTCACCCCACTGACGCTTGCCGCCGGACGCGGAGACACTGAGGTTGTTCGTGCGTTACTCGATAACGATGCCGACCCGAACACCGCGCTCCCAGAGGGTGAGACAGTCCTGATGGCGGCAGCTCGCGCAGGCAGTGTTGACGTACTACGACTGTTAATCGCTCGCGGTGCGGACATCGACGCTCGTGAGAACTGGCGAGGACAAAGTGCCCTGATGTGGGCGGCCGCAGAAAATCATCCACAGGCGGTGCACACACTGCTCGAACTCGGCGCACAGGTAGACGAGCGCTCGACCTCTGGGTGGACGGCACTGCTCTTCGCTATTAGGGCAGGCCAAGCAGAAGCGGTGCAAGCACTGCTCGAGGCCGGCGCGGATGTCAACGATACAATCCGACCACTCCCCAAGACGGGAACCGACGTTGAGGGCGAGTCTGGACGACGCAGCGCGTCGGATGGCTCCAGCGGCCTGGTAATCGCCGTCGCTAACGGCCATTTCTCGCTGGCCACCTCTCTCGTCACCCACGGAGCGGATGTCGACGCTCATGAACAAGGTTGGACGCCGTTGCATCAGCTCGCGTACACCCGCCGTCCCAACTCTGGCAAAGGCATGCCGCCCGTGCCGCTCATCGATGGCCTCGACACGCTGGGGTTCGCTCAGTTTCTACTGGAGCACGGTGCCGACCCGAACATCCGTCAGACCAGACGACACAACAACGGCGAGCGCAACTACCTGAACCGCGTTGGGGCAACGCCGTATCTACTCGCGGCCAAACATGCCGACGCGTCGTTGATGCGCCTGTTGGCCGAGCACGGAGCCGACACGCAGCAGGCAACGAAGGGCAACGCATCACCCTTGATGGTCTCGGCCGGCGTCGGCATCTTCAACATCGGGGAAAGCGCAGGCACCAACGAGGAGGCCTTCGAGGCGGTAAAGCTGGCCTACGAGCTGGGGGACACGGATGTGAACCGCGCCGATGACAGAGGCTACACCGCGTTGCACGGTGCGGCGCTACGCGGCGCGAACCCCATCGTTGAGTTCCTGATCGACAAGGGAGCGGATCTACTTCACGAAACAGCCGAAGGGTGGACACCTCTCCGCATCGCGGATGGAGTGCACTACACCGGGACGGTGAAACGCGCGGATCCCACCGCCGCCCTGCTGCGTCAGGTCATGAAAGACCGTGGCATCTACACCGCGGAACATGACCGCGACGTCAACAGCGTCGCGGTCGTAGAAGGACGTTGATCGCGAACAACGTCGGGACTTACCGCTGTCTGCAAGCCCCAGCGACCATCCCGACGCTGCTGACGTTGATCCGGTCCCCATTCGGGTCCCGGATGAGAAACCCCTTCACTTCCATTTTGTGTCCGACGTGAGGCGTGGGATCCGGATAGACGTTCACCAGCGTGAACGTCTCGACACCAAGCGGCGTTGTCGCAAGCCCGCTCAATTCTTCCGCATTCGACACGGAGGGGTCCTGCGTCCGGACTGGCGCTGTGGCGTACGAGAGACGCCAACTATTTTCATCCACTGGATCCAGACACCCCACGGCACGCACCATCGCGAAACTTGGAACCTCGCCAGGGCCGTCTTCCGCCTCGATTCGAATGTCCGCGACGTTCTCTAACGTCAGCGCTCGGCCGCCGGCAGGAAACCCGTTCTCCGCAAGAATATACGCGAGGCTCTCCAGATAGGCTTGGTCGTCGAGCGTCGCCGGATCGTCAAACGGCATCAACGTCCGTACGCGTCCAAAGAGCGTTCCCAACGTGCCCTCGCGCCAATCGTCCATGAAGGCGTCATCTGCGAGCGACCGAGCCTCCCCCGCTCCACTGAGATCTGACAGGTGGCACGAACTACAGTGATCGCGGTAGACCAAGCGGCCACGAGATGCCTGCTCAGCGGTGTAGACGCCATCCCAGACGGTAATCGTCCCCGTCTGCCTCGCCAGCAGCAGTGGCGCCACACAGACAACGCCAATCGCTAACACCCATGCACGCATCGTCGACACCAGAGCCACAGGCTAATTCTCAAACGTTCGCTGTAGAAGCTGGTCAACCTCAATCGTCCACAGATTCACACTACCCGACCTGAGGCTGTACACAAGAGAGTCGTCGGACAACCAATCAAAGGCAGTAACCACCCCAGCCCCCTCCGTGAGACGGTGCACGTCCCCTGTTCTCACAGATACTACCTGGAGATCCTGAATGTCTTGGGTTCCGTCCGTCGCCGCCAAAAAAGCGATGCTTGTTCCGTCCGGTGACCATCGAGGTGACGTGTCATCACCGGCTTCAACGCTGAGCCTGGTGGCCATCCCGCCGCCGACAGGTGTCACGTGGATATCAAAGCCCTCGCCATCGTGATTCTGATAGGCAATCGTCTCGCCGTCAGGGGAATACTCCGCCTGCGCCGTGTAGCCACCGTCTGTCAACTGCTCCGGCCCCCCACCGCTCACCGACACCCGCCAGATCTGCGATTGAGCATCGTCACCCGATGCTGAAAGATACACGATGGACTGTCCGTCCGGGCTCCAGCGCGGTCGCGACGCTCCCTGCATCGTCAACCGCCGCGCATCGCCTCCCTCCGCAGACACGATCCAGACATCCAATGCCGCGCCTCCCCGATTAGACGAAAACGCCAGTGAACGACCGTCAGGTGACCAAACTGGACCGACGTCTCTCGCTTCGTGGGTCGTTACCTGCCGCACGTCACCCTCGGTATTAGACACGACCCAGAGGTCCGTATTCCCACCACGACTAGATTCAAAAGCCACCCAGGCACCATCCGGTGACCAGCGTGGGGTCGCTGTCCCACCGGGATTCGTCGTGAGTCGTCGAGGCTCCCCCCCGCCCAGGCCCAAAACATAGATGTCGTCGATTCCACGGCGACCAGACAAGAATGCGACCTGGGTGCCGTCCAACGACGCCACCGGGTCTGACACCTCTCCGTGCTCAGAGACCAGAGCGACCGGGATACCGTTGTCCACAGACACCGACCAGAGATCGGTTCGGCTCTCACTCATACTGAACATGAGCGAAGCACCGTCCGTTGACCAGCGCAAGTGTGCTTGGCCAGCTTTGTCATCGGTGACACGACTCGCGGGACCACCCGAGGCGGGCACAATCCATATATCCGCCTGATCGTCCAAAATCGAATGAAAGGCTATCCATGCACCGTTTGGTGACCACCGGGGTTGGGTGTCATTGCCTGCACCGCTCGTCAAGGGCGTCGGCGAACCACCTTCGACCGGCACAGTCCAGACATCAGGATTTCCCGTTCGATTGGAGGTAAAAACGAACAGCCTACCATCGGGCGACCACTCAACTGAGCTCTCGTCGCCCTCGTCATTCGTCACCTGCCTCAGGTCTCCATCAGCAAGCGACGCCACGAAGATGCTCCGTGTCCCTCCATGATCCGAAAGGAACGCAACTCGACTCCCATCGGGCGACCAGCGCCCACGCGACACAGTTCCATGTCTGGTGAGTCGAGTCGACACTCCGTCACCCACGACCGCGCTCCACAGGTCCGCTTTACCTTCAGTGTTGCGGGTGTAAAGAATTGTCGTTCCGTCCGGAGACCACTGCGGGTCGGCAACAATACCCGGCCCGGACGTAACTCGTGCCGGCTCCCCACCGTCAGCCAGTACCACCCAGACAGTCGTCGACTCCTCGTTGTCAGACACGTATGCGAGCCGGGACCCATCTGGAGACCAGGCTGGAGCAACCAGGAAGTCGTGCGACGGCGTCAGAGGGTTCGGGATTCCACCCTGAACCGGCACCATCCAGAGTTGTGGAGTCCCATTGCGGTCTGACACGAACGCGACCAGCGTGCCGTCTGGCGACAACTCAGCGAACTGGTCCGTCGAGGGGCCACCGGTGAGCTGGGTAGCGACGGGAAGCACAATCTCGCGCGTCGCTGTCGGGTCCGAGTTCAAAGTGGGCGCGGCGCATCCGGACAGGATGGCAAGCAACACCACTCCCCACCGGCTTCCACGCCAAGGCCACCTCTGCATCATCATTCGACCGTCCGCACGGTATAGTTCTTCGTAATGCCGAACGTCGCAGACGACATTCCCTCACAATAACTCAAGACAACGGAGCCGGAACTCAGCGTGCCTGCCTTTCGCAAAACTAGCGCCAACGGGGGCCACACGCAAACCGGACACAAGGAGACACTGAACGCCATTAACCGCGTTGACTTTGCTCGGGCTTGACAACGACGGCTTCACAGGTGATCGTGTCTCCCGTTTACGTGGCTAGATGAACGCCCCCTCTCTGTGCATTGAGGTGATACATGATCAAAGTGCCTGTCCCGATGTCATTCGTTCGCCGATGGACGACGTTGCTGGTCACCATCATCGTGTTTGTTCCGGGAACCAGCCTGGCCCAG
>DQEK01000218.1:6676-6830 GCA_003533545.1 Acidobacteriota bacterium
TCCGGGAACCAGCCTGGCCCAGCGAGGCGCGCGTGGACCGGCCGAACATGCGAACGTTGAACCCATCAACAATCTCCCAAACCCGTACGAAACCGTCCGCGACTGGGGCACCCTGCCGGACGGACGCCGCTGGGGATCAGTCAGCGCAATAAAC
>DQEK01000216.1:0-126 GCA_003533545.1 Acidobacteriota bacterium
CTGCGATTCTGACAACATGATCTCGTAAGGCGTCATGCCGGTTTCCCGCTGCGGGACAAGCGATACGTCTATCTCGATCCCAGCATCGCCCCGCGCACCCATTTCAGAGGTCGAGCAAGTCAACCC
>DQEK01000216.1:449-6777 GCA_003533545.1 Acidobacteriota bacterium
GTCAACCCCGCCGCGCCCATATCCTGGATGCCCACGAGCGCGTCGGTTTGCATGACCTCGAGACAAGCTTCAAGCAGCAGCTTCTCCATGAACGGATCACCCACTTGTACCGCCGGCCGGTTATCCGCTGAATTCTCGTCGAACTCGGCTGAAGCCATCGTCGCGCCGTGAATGCCGTCGCGCCCCGTCTTCGCGCCCACGTAGTACACGGGGTTCCCAACCCCGGAGGCAAGCCCCTTCGCCAGTCCATCCGTCGGCGCGACCCCCAGGCAAAACACGTTCACCAGCGGGTTGCGCGCATACCCAGACTCAAACGCAATCTCGCCACCCACGGTTGGGATACCAATGCTGTTGCCATAACCGGCGATACCGGCCACGACCCCATCGAGAAGCCGCCGGGTAGTCGGATCACTCAAGTCTCCGAATCGCAGTGAGTTGAGCAACGCGATAGGACGCGCCCCCATAGTGAAGATGTCTCGGATGATCCCACCCACGCCGGTCGCTGCGCCTTGGTATGGTTCAATAAATGAAGGGTGGTTGTGCGACTCGATCTTGAAAACGGCGACCAACTCCTCATCGATGGCAACAGCACCAGCATTTTCGCCAGGCCCCTGCACCACTCGCGGACCATCCGTGGGAAACCGGCGCAAGTGCAACCGCGAACTCTTGTAACTACAGTGCTCAGACCACATCACCGAAAAGATCCCGAGTTCGGTCTCCGTCGGCTCACGGCCGAGAATATCCAGCAGTCGCTGGTATTCCTCGCCACTTAACCCGTGCGCTTCAACAGTGGCGTCGTCAATAACCATGGAAGTAGCCGTCGTTCAAACGGCGCCGGTGGCCGCCAGCGTCGTTACGACCGAGTCAAGCACCACTCGACCATCGTCGCTACCGAGAATCGACTCGCAGGCACGTTCGGGATGCGGCATGAGCCCCACGACGTTCCGTTGTTCGTTACACACACCTGCTATCGCCTCAAGTGACCCGTTCGGATTAGAAAACTCAGACACCGCACCGTCCTCGCCACAATAACGGAAAATCACTTGACGATTCGCTTCGAGCCCAGCAATGGTTTCGGGCGGTGCGTGGTAGTTCCCTTCGCCGTGCGCGATTGGTAACAAGAGAACCTGCCCCGCCGTAGCACCAGATGTAAACGGCGTGTCTGTCTGCTCGACTCGAACGCGGACGTGCTGACAGAGAAACTTGAGCTGTCGATTGCGCAACAGCGACCCTTTGAGCAACCCGGCCTCAAGAAGAACCTGAAACCCGTTGCAGATCCCGATGACCGGGCCGCCTGCGTCCGCGAACTCACGCACCCGCGCCATGATCGGGGAGAAACGAGCAATGGCACCCGTCCGAAGATAATCGCCATAGGAGAACCCACCGGGGAGTACGACGACATCCGCGCCGCGCAGATCGGCATCCTTGTGCCAAACGAGCTCGGCTTGGTGCCCCAGCACATGTTTAGTGGCATGGTATGCGTCGTGGTCGCAATTCGAACCAGGGAATTCGATTATCGCGAACTTCACGAGTGACACCCCTTCGCCCTTCGCATGGTCTCTAGTCGCCGTTCTCGTCGACCTCGACGTGATAGCTCTCGATAACCGGGTTGGCCAGCAGGCGGTCGGCGACCTCCGAAGCCGTCGTTCGCGCCTCGTCGACCGAATCTGCCTCAAGCTCGAGCTCGAAGTACTTCCCCTGACGGACGTCTCGGACCGCGCCATAGCCCATCGACCGCAGAGCTTCCACGATGGTGCGACCCTGTGGGTCGAACACCGACGGCTTTAAACTTACGAACACTTTCGTTTTCACGCCTCTGGTCCCCCGTTCCACGGAGAAAACGTCCTGCCTTGCAGTTACGACGCGGCGTCGAGCTCCGGTGTGCCAGACAACACGCGGTCAACAACCGGTCCAACGTGGCGCAACTGCCGGTCGAGATCGAACGCTTGCTCTAGCCCGTCGCGCGACAGTACCGCCATTACTTCAGCGTCCGCGGCGAGCAACTCCTTGAAATCAAGACCTTCGTCGTGAGACTGCATCGCCGCTCGTTGCACCCACAAATACGCCTGCTCTCGAGAGACGCCCCGCTGGGCTAGTGCAAGCAATACCGTGCCCGAAAAGACGACCCCACGGGACCGTTCAAGGTTTTCGCGCATACGTTCAGGATGGACCACCAGGTTGGCGACGATCCGCGTAAACCGTCGCAACATATGGTCGAGCGCAATGAAGCTGTCCGGAATGATCACGCGTTCGACCGATGAGTGGGAAATATCCCGTTCATGCCAGAGAGCGACGTTCTCAAACGCGGCCATCGCGTTGGCTCGTAAGAGGCGGGCCAGCCCAGTCAGCTGCTCGCAACCGATCGGATTCCGCTTGTGGGGCATTGCTGACGACCCCTTCTGTCCCTTTGCAAATCCTTCTTCAACTTCACCGATTTCGGTTTTCTGCAAACCACGCACCTCAAGGGCAAACTTCTCCAGCGACGCGCCGGTGACCGCCAGCGCTGCGAGCAGTTCTGCGTGACGGTCGCGTTGAACCACCTGCGAAGCAACACGGACAGGGGACAGCCCCAGCTCGGAGCACACCCATTTTTCGATCTCTGGCTCAAGATGCGCGTAGGTCCCCACCGCCCCAGAAATCTTCCCAACACTAACGGTCTTGCGAGCCAACTCGATACGGTGCCGGTCGCGTTCCAACTCGGCATGCCAGAGCGCCAGCTTTAGGCCGAACGTCATAGGCTCGGCATGCACGCCGTGAGTGCGTCCGACCATTGGTGTGTCTCGATGTTCCCGGGCACGGTCACCAACGGCTGCAATCAGTGCAGCAACGTCGTCGAGGATCACACCGCACGCCTCACGCATCTGAAGAGCGAGTGCGGTATCCAACACGTCAGAGGACGTCAGTCCAAAATGCAACCAACGGGCAGACGGTCCCACCTGCTCGGCCACAGCCGTAGTAAAGGCGATCACGTCATGCTTCGTGGTCTGTTCGATTTCGTCGACTCGTTCAGCGTCGACGCTCCCACACGCCGCGATGTCCCTGGCAGCTTCCTCAGGCACCAAACCGATCTCCGCCATCGCCCGAGCAGCAGCCACTTCGACCCGGAGCCACGTGTCGTACTTGCGCTGTTCGGCCCAAATGCAGCCCATCTCCGGATGGGTATACCGAGGAATCATGTGCGGCCTGCCCTTCGTATGTTTTGGCGGTATGACACGTGCCAGAAGATCAGCGCAGCTAGGTCCAACGTGCCCGGACATCGGGCCGGCCGGTGGTAGCGATCGCATTCACCAGTCATATGCCTAGGCCAGACTCAAAACGGCAACACCGCTTGCCGATCGGAATCGAGGCGGTGGCGGGGGGCAACTACCCACAACCCGAGATCAACTGTCTCGGCCACCCGATCTTGACGCGACACGACGATGCGAACATCCTCACGACCACTCGCGTGTAGCGCTTCGCGACAAGTCATTTCCGCGATTTCAGGCACGTTGTTCACGCGACTCAAATGCGCCAACACCAAGCAACGGACGGACCGACCGAGATCTTCACGCACGAACTCCGCCAGGGATTCGTTCGATAAATGACCGCGAGACCCACTGATCCGTGCTTTCGTTGCACGCGCGTACGGCCCGACTTCCAGCAAATCAGTCGAGTGGTTCGACTCGATGACGAGCAGGCTACAGTCTCTGAAACGAGTGCGAAGCGAAGGCGTCACCACACCAACGTCCGTCGCATAACCAATCGCACCGTCCACGGTCTTAATGACGAACCCCAAGGTTTCCGCCGCCGCGTCGTGTGACACTTCGAACGGCGTAAAACGGAAGCCACAGATATCGCTCGCCTCTCCGCACGTCAGAGAACCCCAGCCCGCAACATTCGGCGCATTCCAGACCGCACGAGTCGACGGGGTGACGTACACCGGCACGCCATGTTTCCGTGAGAATAACGCAGCGCCGCGGGTATGGTCGCCGTGCGCGTGCGTGATGACTACGGCCCCGATCTCGTCGGGGGACACGCCCATTGAAACCAACCGTCGCGTCACCTCACGGTAGCTCAGCCCAACATCAATCAGAACCGGTCTGGCGAGCCCCTGTAAGAGCGTGGCATTCCCCGCGCTCCCGCTTCCAAGCACCGTTAGCCGAACTCCGATGACATCCCCCACTTGGCGCGTAGCATCCGACACTCTGGACTATACGAGCCCAAGTTGACTCTCTCGCAGGTCCACACCATCAACCCGGCCCAACACGGTCGCTGCGACCCGGCCCGGTTGGAACAGGTCCCGCGCCACCCGTTGCACGTCCTCAAGCGTCACCCGTTCGACGCTACGCAACGTATCGTCGACGGTAACTTGATGACCGAAGTAGATCTCTTGTCTGGCTAGTTGCGACATGCGGCTTGAGGTGCTCTCAAGACTCAGTACGAGGCTCCCTTTCAGATGGTCCTTGGCCCGCTCCAACTCTGACGACAAGATTGGCCGGTCTCGAAGTTCTTGCAGTTCCACCATCACCAGATCAACCACCTCGACCACCGCGTCGCTGTCACAACCGGCGTAAATGGTTAACGCACCTCCATCGTGATACGAAACTAAGCCGCTACTGACGGCGTAGGCAAGGCCCCGCTTCTCGCGGATGTTCTGGAATAGGCGAGAACTCATGGTGCCGCCGAGCACGATATTCAGCACGTAGCAAGCGTAGCGATCATCGTGCCGCTGCGGATACCCGCTCACACCAAGACACACGTGACACTGCTCAAGCGCCTTGTCGCGTACCAGTAGACCCGGCTGGGCCGTCGGCTCCCCACTGACGGTCGGGCCACCATGGACGGGAATGTCAGCGAACGCTTCGGTCACCAAATCACGCACCGCCGCATGGTCGACGTTGCCAGCTACCGCAACCACCACATTGCCAGCGGTATAGGTCCGACAGAAATAATCGCGGAGCACGTCGGCATCGAGCGCGTCGACTGTGCTCGGCACCCCAAGAATCGGACGCCCCAGCGGATGGCCAGACCAGAATCGCTGCGTGAACAGCTCGTGGACAAGATCGTCGGGTGTGTCTTCCACCATCTTGATCTCTTCGAGCACCACCTTCTGTTCTTTCTCGATGTCATCCGGCGCGAACGCCGGGTGGAGCAACAAATCGGCCAGCACATCGACGGCCCGAGACAGGTGTTCGTCGAGCACTTTGACGTAGTAGCTGGCGCATTCTTTGGCCGTGAACGCGTCGAGTTGGCCACCAACTGAATCAATTTCCTGCGCGATGTCTTGGGCCGTCCGTCTCGCCGTCCCCTTGAAGAGCATGTGCTCGACAAAATGCGCTACGCCGGATTGCGGGGCGCTCTCGTGTCGGGAACCCCGCGTCAGCCAAGCGCCAAAACTCACCGAACGCACGTCTGGCATGGACTCGGTCAACAAGCGCAACCCGTTGTCGAACTGCTCACGAACAATCATTCAGGAAGTCGACATGACCGCAACTACTTGTTTTATAAGGACTTAATAGAGTCAAACAAGACATTGATAATACCATGCCAGACTAAGTCGCATCAACCGTCCCCGCCGCCTCTCGGACGGAGCGAGTAAAACGGCCGCATGGTACTGTTAATCAATGCGCGACAGGAGGCCGGACCTAGCCGAACTCGAGCCGGCCGAGCTCGCAGCGGTCCTGTCCAAACTCGGAGCCAGGGAATTTCATGCCAGACAGATCTTTCGCTGGCTACACCATCGGGGGCACGACCGCTTCGATGGAATGACCAACCTATCGCTGGACCTACGGCAGAAGCTTGATGAGGCCTGTGTCATCACGACGCCGACGGTCACGTCGCGAGAACTGTCAACCGACGGCACCCAGAAGTTTCTTTTCACGCTTTCCGACGGAAGAGCCATCGAATCAGTATTCATTCCGGACACACCGACCCTGACCCTCTGTATATCGACTCAGGTCGGGTGCGCGATGAGGTGCAGCTTCTGTTTGACGGGACAAATGGGACTGACCCGTAATTTAACTGCCGGCGAGATCGCAGGACAAGTTCGGGTACTGGTGCGTGAGCTCGACCTCCAGGACCGACGGTTCAACATCGTCCTGATGGGTATGGGCGAGCCGCTCCACAATTACGACGCTACCATGAAGGCGCTGCGCATCCTGGCAGTACCGGACGGCCTGGGACTCACACCGAGGCGCATCACGTTGTCCACGGTGGGAATCCTACCGGCACTGGCTAGGCTAGGAGAAGAGCGGTGGGTGCCCAACCTCGCCGTGTCCCTGCACGCTACGACCGACCGCGTGCGACACCGACTGATTCCCACCAGTCGTAAACAGCGTCTAACCGACCT
>DQEK01000216.1:7184-12577 GCA_003533545.1 Acidobacteriota bacterium
GTCAACGACACCCCCGAGGACGCCGTCCGCCTGGTCAAGCTATTGCACGGTCTGCGGGCGAAAGTGAACCTGATTCCGCTGAACGAAACGTCGCGTATCCCGTTTTCTCGCCCACCGGACCAGCAGGTGGATCGATTCGCCCGCACCCTGGCACGAGGTGGCATTACGGTCTCCGTCCGGAAGAGCCGAGGTCAGGATATTCGTGCCGCCTGCGGACAACTGATCCTCGAGGACGAAGACCCGCGGCCAATCGGACAACGGCTCGCTAAACCATTTGGGGATTAGGAGTGTCCCGTTCTCGACGTTTCCCAATCTCCCTCTGGCTTATTGGATCTCACCAGCGAGAGGTTCGGCACTCGTAATCTGGACGTGTACGCGCTCATTTCCGCCGTGACCCGGCGGGACTGACACCTTCAGGTAGTTATCAGTTAGCACGACCCCACCCCCTTCGAGCGTCAGCCCGGGCCGCACCGCACCAACCAAACTGTTACGGAAGCGGGCAGACCGATCCGCACCGACTTCGCGGAGACCCCTCGCGCGCTCACGCACGAGGGAGCCGGCCACCCGGCCATCGAGTCGAGTCGCCTCCGTACCGGGCCGAGGCGAATACGGAAAAACATGCACATACGTCAGCGGACTGCTTGACACGTAGTCACGGGTCAGGCGAGCGTCGCCATCTTGCTCACCGGGAAACCCGGCGATCAGATCGGAACCAATACCGGCGTGCGGCATCCTGTCCCGAACTCGATCCACCACACGACGGTAAATATCTAACGTGTAAGGCCGACGCATGCGCCGAAGCATCGCGTCACTGGCGTGCTGAAGCGGCAAGTGAAAGTGGGGAGCAAACCGACCGCTGGCTGCCACGAAATCCACGACCTCAGGCGGACAGTCCATCGGCTCCAACGAGCTAATCCGGAAGGTGACCGTCGACGGATGCATGTCAAGCGTGCGCAAGAGATCCAGCAGACAAGCGGATGGGTCAAGATCGCGGCCATACGAGCCGAGGTGTACACCGGTCAAGACCACCTCCTTGAACCCACAGTCGGCCGCGTGTCCAACAGCGGCGAGTACCCGCGCGGCATCCAGACTACGACCACGGCCGCGAGTCGAGGGAATAACGCAATAGGAACACGGCTGGTCGCAACCAGTCTGTACCCGAAGCATGAAGGCCACCCGGCCGATCGCCACGGGTGACACCGAGGCCCCACAGGCGCCAGGCCCGTCACCGAACCGGCTCGCCGTAGTCTCTTCCCCCGGAAGTAACCGATCGACGATTGTGTGCTTCTCGTCGTTAGAAACCACCGTCACCGCACCCGGCAGCTCGGCGATCGTGTCCGGGTCTCGAGACACATAACAGCCCGTAGCGAGAACGCGAGCGTCCGGATTCAGCCGATTGACCCGCCGCAGCATCTGACGCACGCCTTGATCGGCAGTCGCCGTCACGGAGCAGCTGTTGACAACCACCAGGTCCGCGTCGTCAATCGAAGCCCGAGTACAGCCACGGGCCCGCAACTCCATCTCCAGCTGCAGTGAATCAGCCTGATTTACACGACACCCAAAAGTGGCAACGGCGTAGCGCACAGAAAAATCCTTATTGACTAATGGCCTGGGGCAAACGGGTCAGTGAGGGTCTACCGCCTCCCAACGAAGGCCACCCTACCACGAGAGCCTGACCGACCGGTGTTGGCAACGACGCTATGTGCTTTGCTCGACAGCCGCGCTCGCATACGATCAAGTTTTGACTCGTGCAGCGAATGTACCGTCGTCCGGACACCCACGTCGACCTAGGAGAAATCAGCATGCGTGCCACCCATCTGACCCCGATTGCTGTCGTCTTGGCCGTGGCACTCGTCGCATTCGTCCCACCTCAGCCCAAGCAAGTGGTCACAGCCGCGGGAGCCGTAGCCCAGAACCCGCACCTGGAAGAGTTAAAACGAGAGGTCGTCGTCGACGTCGAGAGCCGGCGGGATTTTACCCAGCAAATAGTCGACATGATCTACAGCTTCAATGAACTGGGTTTCCAGGAGTTTGAAACGCAGCGTTATGTCACCGGCATACTGGAGGACCACGGCTTTTCGGTCGACCGAGGCGTGGCCGGAATCCCGAGCGCTTGGTGGGCCAGTTGGGGCTCTGGTTCGCCGGTGATCGCGATCGGCACGGACGTCGATGGCATCCCACAAGCCTCGCAGAAACCTGGAGTTGCGTATCGGGAACCGCTGGTCAAAGGAGCACCAGGGCATGGTGAGGGGCACAACGCAGGGCAAGCCCTCAACATCACGGCCGCACTGGCGGTACAGAAGATCATGCAGCGTGAGGAACTCCCGGGCACGCTTGTCATTTGGCCCGGTATCGCAGAAGAACAGCTAGGGGCCAAAGCCCATTATGTACGGGCCGGCCTGTTCGATAACGTCGACATCGTCCTCTATTCCCATGTCAGCAACAGCATGTCGGTTAGTTGGGGTGAAAGCGCAGGAAACGGCCTGGTGTCAGTGGAGTACCTGTTCTCAGGTGAGAGCGCGCATGGTGCCGGTTCGCCTTGGGACGGCCGAAGCGCGCTCGACGCCGTTGAGTTGATGAACATCGGATGGAACTATCGGAGAGAACACCTTCGGATTCAGCAACGCTCGCATTACGTCATCACCGACGGAGGAGACCAACCTAACGTGGTGCCGCCCACCGCCGCAGTCTGGTATTTCTTCCGTGAGACTGACTACCCAAGCATCATGCGCATGTGGGAACTCGGCAACGAGATGTCTGAAGGGGCGGCCCTCATGACCGGTACGACGGTCGATTCCCGGGTACTGGGCGCCGCATGGCCACAGCATATGAACAAGCCGCTGGCCGAGGCGGTACACACCAACATGCTGGAGGTGGGCGTGCCGGAGTGGAGTGACGCCGACCAGCGGATGGCCAAAGCGGTGCAGCGGATGCTAGGCGCTGAAGAACGCGGACTTTCCACCGAGATTAACAAAGAACTACGTGGCCGTCAGGACATTCCGGACCGCGAACGCAGGGGTGGCGGGTCGGACGACATTGGGGATATCTCCTGGGTGGCACCGACGATTTCACTGCGCTTCCCGTCGAACATCTCCGGCGGACAAGGTCACAACTGGAACAAAGCAATCGCCATGGCCACCCCCATCGCCCACAAGGGCGCTACGGCCGGCGCGAAGGTCTACGCCAGGACGCTGCTCGACATCCTGATGACCCCGGACCTGGTCGAGAACGCGAGAAATTATTTTGAGAATGTTCAGCAGAAGGACATGACCTACACCTCGTTCCTGCGACCGCAAGACGAACCGGCGATCTGGCTAAACGAAGAGATCATGGAAGAGTTCAAGCCAGAACTCGAAAAGTATTACTACGACCCGTCTCAGTACGACACATACCTTGAGCAACTCGGCATCGAATACCCCACCGTCCGGCCATAGGCTCGCTGCCGTCATGACCGAGCGCTCCGTCGACGCCGTCCGCGCCCCCTCCGTCGCCCAAGCGTTGATCCCAATCGGACTGCTAGTGGCCCTACTCGCCGCATCCGTCGCACTGTTCGGCGAGGACTCGTCCAGTGGTCCGAACCAGATCGCCCTCATTCTGGCGGCCGGCGCCGGCGCGATCATTGGGTTGCGGAACGGTCATTCCTGGCCCTCGATTGAAGACGGCATCAGCCGAGGCATTTCGGTATCGATGGGCGCGCTGCTGATCCTGCTCGTGGTGGGCTCGCTCATCGGCACGTGGATTCTGGCCGGCACCGTGCCGAGCATGATCTATTACGGACTCGTCCTCTTGGCACCTTCGGTGTTCTATGCCGCGGCGTGCGTCATTTGCGCCCTCATCTCACTAGCCACCGGCAGCTCCTGGACAACGGCCGGCACGATCGGCATCGCGTTGATCGGCATTGCCACAGCGCAGGGGCTGCACCTCGGTTTAGCCGCTGGAGCCATCATTTCTGGTGCGTACTTCGGTGACAAAATGTCGGCGCTCTCCGACACGACCAACCTAGCGCCGGCCGTGGCTGGCACCGACCTCTTCTCGCACATCAGGCACATGGTCTGGACGACTGGGCCGAGCTTCGCGGTCGCCGTCACGCTTTTCACCATAGCGGGGTTTGTTGCGCCGACGCCCGCCACAACCGAGGCCCTCGCCAACGTGACCGATGCGCTGCAACGGGAGTTTGCGATTGGCCCACTTCCGCTCCTGCCGGTGGCGCTGGTACTGATCCTGGTCGTGCGACGAGTCCCGGCGTTCCCCGCGTTGCTGGTCGGCACGCTGGCAGGCGTCGCCTGCGCCGTAATGTTCCAGCCCAACGCGGTAATCGCGTTCGTGGGGGATGCGACGCTTAGCCGTCCGGTAGCGCTGGCGAAGGGATGCTGGATCGTCATGTTCGACGGGTTTCGGCTCGAATCGGGGAACTCAGCCCTCGACGAATTGCTCAGTCGTGGCGGGATGGCGAGCATGTTGACAACGGTTTGGCTCATCATCGCTGCGATGATGTTCGGAGCCGTCATGGAAACCACCGGACAACTCGACGCGCTGGCTCGGCGCATGCTCGCCGCAGTCCGAAGCACCGGCGGCCTCATCTCGGCAACGTTGCTCACGTCGATGGGCACCAACGTTCTCGCCTCCGATCAGTACATCTCCATCGTTCTCCCGGGACGTATGTTTCGGGCCAAATACGAACAGCAACGGCTCGACCCCAAGAATCTTTCACGGGCGTTGGAAGATGGGGGCACCCTTACCTCCGTGCTGATACCGTGGAACACGTGTGGTGCGTATATGGCCGGGACGCTAGGTGTCGCCACCTTCGCCTACGCGCCGTTCTGCTTCTTTAACCTCATCAACCCGCTGATCGCGGCCGTTTACGGCTGGAGCAACATCTCCATCGCGCGTTTGGCGAACGACGATCGACTATCTGCGGTATCCGACCAAAACTAATTCACCGAGCCCAAGGCAGACGCTGCCGCGGTCCGTGCGATACTGGCGGGTCCTCTGACCGGGCCTTAGGCCTCAACACACGAAAACGCCGGGCACCTGACGAACATGGAATTAGGCGTGCGAACGCGTCAAGCTGGGATGTTCTTTATCCTCGTGACGTTGTTCATTGACATCCTCGGGATCGGCATCATCGTCCCGATTCTGCCGGAACTCATCAAGGAATTCCTGGGTGGGAATGACGCGCAGGCCGCGATCTACTACGGCGTCATCATCTCCACCTACGCGACAATGCAGTTCCTGTGCGCGCCAATCCTTGGCGCGTTGTCGGACCGCTACGGGCGGCGCCCGATCATCCTGGTGTCGCTCTTCGGTCTAGCGACCGACTACCTTATCCAGGGATGGGCACCGAGCATCTGGTGGTTGTTCCTGGGGCGCACGGTCGCCGGCATCATGGGAGC
>DQEK01000067.1 GCA_003533545.1 Acidobacteriota bacterium
CGGTTCGTCTGGTGGTCGAACCGCCAAGCCTCGGAGCCGTTAGCGAACGAAATCCCACCAGCCGGAAGCTCGTTGCCCGCAGCACCCGTCGAGAGCATTCATCCGCTGTTGCGCGGTCACGCGGCAGCAGCGCGACCCGGGCACGCCGCGATCGGTTTCACGTGCCTTCAGCACATGAACCGGTCTCGTCACGGGGCGAAACTCGACCGCGCACGGATTCCCCATCGATCGTCGACCCGCGTCACGATGTAGAGGGAATCGAATTGGGAGATACGTTCGCCCGCGTCGTCGAAACGGCTGAAGATGACGAGGACATGCACCTTGTCCGGAAAAGCGTGCACAACGGTGCGACGGTCCCACTCACTGCGGTTCCAACCGAACCGTTGGGCAAACCGATTGAAGTCGAACTGCTCCACACAGTCTGATTGGGTCTCATAGGTCCGCACCGCGCCGCCCGCAAACCGCACATGCGGATAGTGAAACGTCGCGCACATCGCCTCGTCATCCCGAGCGTTAAACGCGTCCATGAACGCGTCGAGTACCCCCATCGCCGCATTCTCTGGACCAAACTGGGCCTCAAGACACACATTGAGCCCCACCCCTATCAGCACAGCGGTCATGACCAGCCTACGGCCGCCTGTCACGTTCCCGGCTGCTCCCGCACCCAGGCCAGGGCGCGCGCTAAGTCGAGGGTGGTGGTGACGAGTTGTTCGACCCGCTCGGTAATCTGCGGGCCGGGTTCCCCGGCTTCGGTAAAGTCATCTCTGGTGCTGTACACGAACCGGGGGACGATGTAGCACCGAAAATCGAACATGAGGCTGTTCGCGAACCCAATCGGCGACATGTAACTCGCCTGCCCCCCGGCCGCGCACAGAAAACCGACCGGCTTTTCCTTCCAACTAGCTCCGGTCAGTTCCATCGCGTTCTTGGCAGCGGCGTTGAGGTCGTAGTTATAGACCGGCGCCGCAACCAAAATCGCCGCGGCACGATCAATCACCGCCTTCAGAGCTTTCACCGATGGATGGTCGAACGACTCCACGCCGCCGCACATCGGCAGGTTGTAGTCCGCTAGGTCGACCACCTCAACCGGCACCCCTCGCGCGGACAAAAACGCCGCGGCTGCAACCCCAAGCTTGTGAGACCGACTAGTGGGGTTTAGCGAGCAACTCAAGATCACCACAGACGTCGAGGTGGAATCAGTATCGTTCATAGCGGTGGCTCACACGGCAGCCGAACAGGTGGGCGTCTACGGCAAGGGGCGTTGGGCGCTCTCGACTACCCGCGCCTGTTCGAACGAAGGCACCGGGCCATCCGTTCGCACTTGTTCCAACCAAAACACCCCATCGTAAGGCACGCTGTTGCCACGGGTGCCGATGAAATCGACGTCGCCGTCGCCATCCATGTCTCGTGGAATGAACTTGTCAAACATGCCCCGCGCGCGACGCGAGAAATCGTGCCGGTCCCAGGTGCCGGTCGCGTCACCGGGGTTCTCGAACCAGGCTAGTCGACCCCCCGCTGCCTGGGGTCCGATCTCGGCATCCTGGGCACGGTCCCCTTGACTGTAGGCGCCGGCAATCAGATCGGCGTCGCCGTCGTCATCGATATCGGCCAACACGAATCCCACCAACACTTCTGGGGGGATGTCACCGATGACATGGCGCGTCCACGGTGACGCGGGGTCCTCGGGTTGCGCCAACCAGACCACTCCGTTGCGTCCATCTCGCAACACCACATCGAGCCGCGTGTCGCCGTTCAAGTCCGCGAAATCGAAGTTAAAGCCGGTGACCCTTGGCGGCGCGTCGCCACCGCCGGTGATTTTGACCGGGTGCTCATCGAAGCTGATTTCCCCGCCGCGACTCGTATTCTCGAACCAAAACACCCGTTGCTCGCCACGGGAGCCACCCATCACATCCAAATCGCCGTCCTCATCTAGATCGATTGGCTGGGCGTTGATCGGAATGATCACCCGATTCATCTCGTGCTCGACCCAGGCGTCTCCCTCAAGCGGGTCGTCCGGTAGAGTGAAGTACGAAATGGCGTGCGTCTCAAGAGTGTCACGTGGCGGATTCTGACCGCCTTTGTTCGGCGCGACGACCTCGGGACGGCCGTCCTGATTAAAATCGGCCGTCCAGACACGAATATACGACCCGCGGTCCTTCGTCGCCGTTGGAATGACTCGTTCCCAGACCGCTGTCCGCGCCTCGGCTCCCGGGTTTTGGAAGTAGATCAGGTGCGCCAGCTCGCAGGCGACGACGATGTCGGGATAGCCGTCATCATTCATATCGACGATCGCGGCGTCTTCCGGCGCACCGACCTCCGCGCCCTCGCCCAGCGTCGCCAGCTCCCACCCATCGGGGTCATCCGAACCGAACGCCAGTCGCACATGGCCGTCGGCCACCCCGTCGTAGGTAGTGTCCGACTCGTGCACCGACACGATATCAAGGTGCCCATCAAGGTCCAGGTCTGCCACTGACAGCCCGTCGCTCCCGGCGATGGCCACACCGCCAATCTCCAGGTCGTCGATGATGTGCTCCTTCCACGAAATGTAGCGTCCGTCAGACGCTTGCGCCCGGGTGGGCGTCTCGGCGACGGTCAGGGAGCCGGCCGGCGTTGCGTCAGACGCGGTGGTGTCAGGCTCTGGCGCCTCACCACCGCACGCCACCGTGAGAGTTACAAGAACCAACGGCGCGAGGCATCTCCTAGTCATGACGGAGATAGCCTACACCACGCCGCCGGCGCGGAGCGCAGCGATTTCATCAGCGTTGTATCCCAATTCCGCAAGAATCTGCTCACTATGCTCTCCAAGCTGCGGCGCACGCGTACGAATGGTGGGCTCAGCGTCCGAAAGCGAGAACGGGGTGTCCGCGACGGGTGGATCAACCGATGTCCCCGGAAATCCAAGCGTCTTCAAGACGCCGATCGCCCGCACGTGCGGGTCGTCAAGCGCCTCCTGCGGCGACAGCACCGGCCCGGCGGGAATTCTCGCCTCCTCGAGTTGGGCCAATGCCTCAACGGTTGTCCGTTCCGCACACCACGCACTCATGCGCCGGCTGATGACCTCGCCATGGTTCCCACGAGACAGATCGTCGGAGAACCGCGGGTCGTCAAGCCAGTGCGACTCGCCCATCAAACTGGCCCATCGTTCAAACAACGGCTGACCGATGGTCTGCACCAGAATCCACCCGTCGCGGGTGCGGTGCGTGTCCGAAGGCGCCGATACCTGACTTCGATTGACGGTGGCGACGCGATCTGGCGCGTTCACCGCCTGCTCGATGAGCGGAGCATTGGCGATCGTGAGCGCCGAGACCAGCAGGGACCCCGTGACGTGCTGCCCACGGCCCGTCTGTTGTCGCGCCATCAAGGCTGCCATCGTGCCAACAGTGGCACTAAGCGCAGTCGTGTAGTCGACCCAGGGAACGTAACTCTTGGTCGGTTGCCCCGGTTGGCCAGACAAATACATAGAACCAGACATCGCCTGACCAATACCGTCGAAGCCGATTTTCTCCGAGTACGGTCCGCCCGCCCCGAACGCCGAGACAGTCGTCAGGATGACGTCTGGCTTCACCGAGGCCAGCGCCCGATAGTCAAGGCCCATCGCCTCAAGTGCAGCATCGGGAAGATTGGCCACCACCACGTCCGCAGTCGCCGTTAGTCGTCGGACCACTTCCCGGCCGGCAGGCTTCATCGGATTCAGCGTTAAACCCCGCTTGTTACGATTCACCTGCACGAACATCGCACCGTCACCCGCCGCGTTCAGGGGCACGACGAAACGATCTTCACTTCCTCTTACCTTTTCAACCCGGATAACGTCGGCGCCGAGATCAGCCAGTAGGGCGGCACAAAACGGACCGGCAATGTAGCGCCCAAAATCGAGCACGCGAATACCATCTAAGACACCTGTTGCCATTACTCCCTCAGTTGATGCGGACGTTCAGGGCCTGCCGTAGGCGCTACCGGGGTCCGCGCGGTCAGGCGTGCTCTCGGGCGACCGCGTCATTGAGTTCTACCCCGAAACCAGGCTCGGCAGTTACTTGGATCTGACCTCTATCGAAGCGCTCTGGCGGTTCGAGCAAATCCCCGCGCCACCCCACCTCGCCCCACTGGTACTCAAGGATGTCAAAATTGGACATTGAGGCACAGAGCTGCACACTTGCCGCCGTAGCCACCGGTCCGCTCGGGTTGTGTGGAGAGACCGCCACACCGTAGAGGTCCGCTACGGCTGCAATACGCCTGGCCTCGGCTAAACCACCACAATGCTTGACGTCCGGCATAACCACATCAACAGCACGTTGCTGACAGAGGGGGCCAAATCCCTCCATCCCGAAAAGAAACTCCCCGCCCGCCATCGGTTGCACAACGGCATCGTGAATCTGCTTCGTTTCGGTCACTCGCTCCGGCGGAATAGGCTCCTCATACCACGAGAGGTCCTGCGGCTCGAGCCGGCGAGCCACCTCGATGGACAACGGGACATCGAAGTTACTGTGTGCATCAATCTTGATCGCCACGTCCGGTCCAACAGCCTCACGCATGGCCGCCACACACGCAATGCCAAGGTCAACGGCCTGAGCCACCTCCGCCGGCGACTGCGTGAGCGCAGGAAACCCGTCGAAGGGAGCCGCCTTGATCGCGGCGAAGCCATCGGCGACCGCCGCCCGCGCATTCGCCGCGAAACCTCCCGGCATCCGGTCAGCAGTCGCGCGGTTGATATTGGCGTACACCGGCAGTTCATCTCGAAGCCGCCCACCGAATAAATCGCTGACCGGTGCGCCGAGCGCCTTGCCCGCAAGATCCCACTGCGCCTGCTCGATCGCACTGAAAGCCGTGGCCTGGACACGGTCTCCAGACGCGGCGCGCGTCCATCCCCGCTGACGATATTGCTCAATCCTGAACGGCGACTCCTCGCGCACCAACGAGAAGAACGGAGTAAGTTCTGGGAGTTCCGTCCGACGTCCGAGTGAGGCCTCGCCGAGCCCCGTGAGTCCCTGGTTCGTCGTCAGCCTGACATTGAGCCATGTCGTGCGGGCGGTAGCGCGCACAACGATCACCTCCATCCCCGTGATACGCAACCGCCGGCTGGCCGTGGCAGCCTGGGCCAACAACCGCGCCGTTCCCGGCACCATCGGCACCAGCGCTGGAACTGCGGCAAACAGTGATATCGCTTCCAGAAACCGTCGTCGACTGAACGGAGGAGATAACGTGCCGTCTTTCCGTCTGGTCATGGATTTTCCTCTGCGTGGCCGAACAGCCACGGCCGTTTCAGCAGAACACCTCCTACCCTACGCTCGTGTACAACACCGCCGACCCGTCCTACCTGGCCGACGTACTTCCGCTGTTCGCCGCAACTCACGGTGCCGTCAGCCCACAGTCGGATGCAGCACGAGCACGGTCAACGGCGGCACCGCCAGAGGCAGAACATGTGGATGGCCGTGGCGTGGTGCCTCCACTGTACGAAGCTCGCCCAGGTTCCCCGCTCCGTCCCCGCCGTAACAGGCGGCATCACTGTTCAGTCGCACAGCCCACGGTCCGGACACCGGCACGCCGACCTCATAGCGACCAACGGACGCCATCGAAAAGTTGCATACAAAGAGTAACGGCTCGTCCGGATTCACGCCCCTCCTCAGGAAGCTGACCATCGCCGCGCCCGAACCGGCGTGATCGACCCAAGCGAAACCACTGGACACATCGTCAAGGGCGGTTAGACGAGGATCCGATCGGTAGAAGTGATTCAAATCACGAACCCATCGCCGCAGGCCCTCGTGCAGCGGACTTCCGAGAAGCGACCAGTCCAGACTCCCGTCATGGTCCCACTCTCGAATTTGACCGATCTCACTCCCCATGAAGAGGAGCTTCTTCCCTGGATGCCCGTATAAATACCCGTACAGCAGACGCGTGTTCGCGAAACGCTGCGGCACGTCTCCAGGCATCTTATCGACAATCGATCGCTTCTCATGCACCACGTCATCGTGTGAAAGGGGAAGCACGAAATTTTCGCTGAACGCGTACGTCAGACTAAAAGTCAGCATGTCCATGTGATGCGGCCGCTCCACCGGATCTTTCTCGAGAAACGTCAGCACATCGTCCTTCCATCCCATGTTCCACTTGAACCCAAACCCCAACCCTCCCTGGTCGGTTGAGCGCGATACCCCGGGCCACGCAGTTGACTCCTCTGCAATCGTCATTACATCGGGAAAATCGCGACACACGATCTCGTTCAGATGGCGCAAGAATTCCACCGCTTCCAGATTCTCGCGTCCACCATCAGCGTTGGCCACCCAGTCACCTTCCGACCTGGCGTAGTCACGATAGAGCATCGACGCCACCGCATCCACGCGCAGACCGTCGATGTGATATTGCTCAAGCCAAAACCTGGCGTTGCTGAGGAGAAAACTCCGTACCTGCGGATGACCGACATCGAAGACTTGGGTATCCCATTCCGGGTGCCGCCCTTCGCGGGGGTCAGGATATTCATAGAGCGCTGTCCCATCGAAGGAGGCTAGGCCATGCGGGTCATCTGGGAAATGACCGGGGACCCAGTCTAGGATCACCCCAATACCGACCTGGTGCAGTCTATCAACCAAATGACGAAAATCTTCCGGCGTTCCAAAGCGGCTGGTTGGGGCATAGTACCCGGTCACCTGATACCCCCAGGACGCATCTAATGGGTGCTCAGTGATGGGCAGCAATTCAACATGGGTGAAGTCCATTTCGACAACGTAACGCACCAACTCGTCGGCCAGCTGCCTATAGGTCAACCAGCGCCCATCGCCAGACGCGCGGCGCCAGGAACCCAAGTGCACTTCGTAAATAGAGATAGGCGCCGTCGAAGTGTGTCGGGCCGCACGCGTGGTCATCCAGCGGGCGTCGCCCCAGCGATACCCCGTAAGATCCCAGACCCGCGAGGCCGTCCGTGGCCGTCGCTCAGCCGCGAACGCGAACGGATCAGCCTTGTCGCGCGCAACCCCGTCATCGGACCAGACGCGGTACTTGTAGAGCATTCCAGGCTGAACAGCGGGTACGAAGCAATGCCAAACCCCGCTCTCCCCCGCTGACTGCATCGGATGGGCGTAGGAGTCCCATGCATTGAAATCTCCGACGACCGACACGCGCGCCGCGGCCGGCGCCACGACCGCGAATCGTACCCCTCGACGTCCTTCGGCATGATCAAGGTGGGCCCCAAGCTTGTCGTAGGCCCGGTCGTGCAAACCTGCATCCAGTAACCGCAGGTCGTCGCGAGTGAGCGTCATCTCGGTCATAACGACCACCCGGACACGATCGTCACTAGTAGCTCGACCCGACAGGTGTTCCCGTGGGTGTCCGGTCGGTCAATCAAGCAAGGGACAAACCAGGCCGCAGGTTCCGTGCAATCAACCAGCACCTGGCCACCTGCTCTAGTGGGCAATCTTGTAGAGATACCGAGAGCCACGCAGAAATATCTCGCCGTCGACAATGGCCGGTGACGCATCGAACCCGTCGTCAAGCGCATTCGACGCCAGCACCTCGTAGGTTGAGCCGTGCTTGATGACCAGCGTCGTGCCCTCACGACCGGCGATATAGACCCGCCCAGCCGCTCCCACCGGAGAAGCGAAAATGTTCGGCACACCCCCCAGCCGCTGTAACCGGTAGTGAGGAACACCAGTGACGGGATCGAACGCCGAGAGGATGCCGTCGTTACTCTTAAGGACATACAGCACATCGTCATAAAGCAATGGCGACGGTACGTAGGGGGTGTCCCGATCGAGTTGCCAAACTATCGCATCCGTCTCGGCGATGTCGCCTCGAGCATCGGCAAGGCTGATGGCCTGCAAGTTGTTCCCCCGATATCCGCTCATCACGTAGACAATCCCCCTGGCATGCACCGGGGATGGAATCGCATTCATTGTCGTACCCCTACTCTGCCAGACCACATCTCCAGTCTCGAGGTCGTAACTGTAGACCCGGTCCATCGCAGGCGCGATCACTTGTGCTCGACCGTCATACTCAACCACGAGCGGCGTTGCCCAAGTGTCGATCTCATCCCGATTCGCCCGCCAGCGCTCCTCGCCGGTACGCGAGTCGAGTGCCACGATGAACGATTGCCCACCGATGTGGTCCCAGGTCACCACCAGGGTACCCCCGTGCAATGCCGGGGTCGTGCCCTCGCCGAAGGCATTGCGCATCTGGCGAGTGCCGAGATCGACCTCCCATTGCAAGTTGCCATCCAAATCGTACGCATACAGACCCCACGAGCCGAAGAAGGCATACAGCCGTTCTCCATCCGTCACCGCCGACCCGGAAGCATAGGACCCGTTGGGCTCTTGATAGCCCTCGTGCGGCAACTCCTCACGAGCCACCCGTTCCCACAGCACCTCTCCACTTTGACGATCGAGCGCCATTACAGTGAACTGTTGCGTCCGAAAAGCGCGAGGCCCTCGACCCCGGCGGCCGCCCCCGCCACGAACCCCTCCTGCGCGCGGTGCCCCCCCCCGACCACCACGGCGGACGCGAGGCTGCCCCCCGGCCTCGCTCCGCGCCCTGCTGGTCTGTCCCCCAGCGGCCTCCGTCGGCTCCACTGGTACGGGCTCTCCGACGGCCACGGCGGTCAGCAAAAAGACCTTGTCACCCCAGACGATCGGCGATGCGGAACCCCGCCCTGGAATTTCGACCTTCCAGGAAACGTTCTCGTTCTCACTCCACACGGTCGGCGGATCTCCCAGCGGGGCGACGCCAGTCGATTCTGGCCCCCGCCACTGCCCCCAGAAACGCTCGGCGTCCGACTGCGCGGACACCGACGGTCCGGAAACCAGTACCACGCCACATACGGAAATGCAGATCAGGCGCCTGTTCATCGCTTATCTCCACCCGGCGGAACTACACCCAGGGCCCCGGCCCCCTGGCTCCTAACATCCACCAGCAACAATTCGTTACTTCCCATGCGCTCCACAAGCGGCAAGCACATCCTCGATCGACGGACGGTCGGCCGGTCCGAGCCCGACATGATGCAGCCGCACGATCCCCGCTGGGTCGATCAGCACGTTACCGCCCTGCTGTCCGGTATCGGCCCGCGGCACACGGGGAAACCGGCCCCGCCGTGCCTCTCTCCAATACGCCCGCATCGTAGCGAAACCCCAGAGATGGCGCCACCGGGCTTGGCCCATCCCATAAGCGCCGTAGAGGGCACGTTCCGTGTCGACAAGAAGCGGCCAGACCAAACCTGTCTCCGCAACGTACTCGCGCGCGGCCTCTCGTGGCTCAAAGGTCACGACGAGCGGGCGCACGTCAAACCGGTCCAATGCCCGATAGGCCTGCTGCAACTGCAGCAAGTGTCGTCGACAAGGCAGTCAGAACAAGTGTCGATGCAACACCAGCAGCAGCCACCGACCTCGGTAGTCATCGGAGCGGTGAAACCGACCCTGGGCATCACCCAGTTGAAAGGGTACCGCTGGCTGGCCGACACAACCGCTCATGCGACACTCAACTCGTTCAAAATGCGGGCGTCCAGTGCATCCGCGTTGAATAGAACGTAGTAGGCTATCGGGGACCCTGATCCCACCACGTGGAGGACCGTCATGACCACCGCACGCCTAGTTTCCCACGGACGAAGCCACGCCTGGACCCTCGCCGTGGGAGGCCTCATCCTCGCGGCCTGCGGAGGGTCATCGGAATCGCCGACGTCCCCTTCGCCGACTCCCTCCCCCGTGACGGCCACGCTATCAAGTATTCAGAATGAAATTTTCACCCCGCGGTGTGCGTCGTGCCATGGTGCCACTGCCCCCGGCGGGCTCGACCTCCGTGCGGCGAACGCCTTCGCAAACCTGGTCAACTCGCCGAGCACCCAGACCACCCTGATGCGGGTCGCCCCCGGCGACCCCGAGGCCAGTTACCTAGTCCACAAGCTAGACGGGCGCTCCAGCATCGTCGGTAGCCGGATGCCGCAGGGAGGACCGTTCTTGTCGACGACTGAGATCAACGCCGTCCGTGCCTGGGTCACCGCCGGAGCGCCGAACAACTGAAGAGGCAGCAACCCTATTTTTTGACGAACCTGTGGAGTGCGGGCCGCACGGTGTCGGCCACCCAGATGTCGCCATTAGGGGCCATCGTCATGTAGTGCGCCTCGCCGAATTCTCCGAGTCCTTTCCCAGGCTGGCCGGTTCGGCCAAGCGCCTTACCGTTCTCGTCCAACCTAAGAATTTCTCCTGCGAAGCCGCTCGCCAAATACATCTGCTGATCGTCGTGGAGGTGGAGCCCACAGGGCAGTCCTTTGAACGCCCATTCCTTAATGTAGGTGCCCTCATCGTCGAAGATCTGCACACGCCGGTTCTGGCGGTCGGCAACATAGAGTAGCCCCGCCTGGTCGACCACGATCGAATGCGGGGTATCGAACTTGCCCGGGCCGGTGCCTGGGCCACCCCACGACTTCATCAGCTTGCCGGCACGGTCGAACTTCACGAGCCGGGGTTCCCCACGACCATGGCCGACGAGCACGAACACCTCTCCTGTGGCGTTGATTGTCAGGTCTGTCGGTTCATTCAGCAACCCGTCGGTCGCGTCTCCGGCCTGCCCGTGAGTCCCAATTGTTAGTAAGACCTCGCCGTCGAGGGTCATCTTCCTCACAGTGTGACCGTTGACATCAGTTGTCCAGATGTTCCCATCCGGGTCGAGACGCATGCCGTGCGGTCGGATGTAGTCTCCGCCTTGTCCCCACGCCCGCACGAACGTACCGTCCGCCTCAAACGCCATCAGCGGGTTCGGCCCGCGATTAAAAACCACCAGTTGATTCCTGGAGGTCCATACAACGCTCGACGGCGCGCCCATCTCCAGACCATCCGGAATCTGTAATCCGTGCGGCACAGGTCGGTAGCCAAGATCAGGGGCGTCTTCCATCTGCGCCGGGTCCGGCGCGTCGAGGACTTGCGCCCCGGCGAGGCTAGCGACTCCCAACGTAAAAGCAACGACCGGCACGAACATCCGGACTTTCGGCATAGCAGCTCCTCGGTAGTAGTCCTATGGAATCGGTGGCATTGTAGCACTCCGGCCTCGGGCACAAAGCAGTTCTTGACAGCCGTCCTCAAGCGGACGTATAGGTATGGTTGAACTTTGAATCGATGGAGGAAGCTGTATGAAGCGATTTGCTCTGGTGGCGTTGACGGCCATCTCCGCCGTCACCTTGATGACGGTAGTATCTGGCGCCGAGGAGACGATTACCGGCCGGCTGGTGGAAGCAGGGTGCGCCGCGATGGGCGGCGCAGAGCCGAGCGCCGACCACGTAGCCTGCATGGTGCGATGCGCCCGCAACGGTGACCCGATTGGCATCCTGACCGATGACGGCCTATACAAGATCACCGGCGACTGGGCGTCGACCCACGACGACAAGCTAGCCGAGATGATGGCCAAGCAGGTGCGCGTCCGGGGCGAGACCAGCAACACTAACGGCGAATTGTTACTTGAGATCTCGACGATCGAACTGGTGAAGTAAGCGCCCCGTTGCCCTACGAGACCACGGCCTGGCGTTCCGCTGGACCGTGTCCGCGTACGGACCCGATTGCAGCGCCGTCGCGCTGCCCTTCCCCCAACGTGACCGGACCAGCCGGAGCGTCCTACGCTACGGTGCCCCGTGCTTCGAAGCGCGAGCACCGAGCTCAAGTAATAGGGTTTCCATTTCTGGCCAACGCTTGCCGGTGTTCGAGTAGAACACGCCTTCGGCGATCGTTAACGGTGTCCAGCCTTTCTCATTGAGGGCCTCGAGATCGGCGCCCTGCTCCAGCAAGAACCGCACGAGCGCTTCCGATCCGCGGATGACGGCCCCGTGGAGAGCTGTATCACCGTTGGCATCAACGGTATTCACAACATCGCCGAGCTCAAGCATCAGTTTGACTGCGTCGAGTGCCTCTTTGTTCGTGCCAGGGCTTTCTCCGACCGCCCAGATGCCAACACCGGCGGCAACCATCAGCGGCGTGGTCCCGTCCTCATTCGAAAGGAGCGGGTCGGCGCCGAGCCGGACAAGCAGTCGCATTAGCTCGACATCAACGGCCTTAGCAGCGAGCAGAAACGGCGTGGCCCCGACCCGGTTCAACACATTGCGATATCCCGACGGCCCCGCAGACCCGTCAGCGCCACCACGAGGTTCTTTCGTTTCGAGCGCGTTGATGTCGGCGCCGTGTGCGACGAGCGCCTCAACAAACTCAAGGTCAGAGATCACTCCCGTCGGAATTGGCGCCGGGTTGTTGAAACCGAGATTCGGTCGACGAGCCCAGACGAGCTGATGCAACGCGGTCCATCCCTGGCCATCGGCATTAGGGTCGGCACCCTGTTGGAGCATCCACACCCCGAGATCGTAATGGGCGTTCAGCGTCGCCACAGAGAGCGCACTCATCCCGCTGGGTAGCGTGTCGTTGAGATCGGCTCCGATCGAGACCAGCGCCTGCAAGGCGTCCTGCTGATTGTGACGCACCGCGAACAACAGCGGCGTGAACCCGCCCGCCGACCGCGCGTGTACATCGGCACCAGCGTGGATCAAGGCCTCGACCGCAGCGGTGTTCCCTTCGACCGCCGCCCACATCAACGCGGTCTGGTCGCGCCACTGCTCTCTGGCGTCGACCTCAGCGCCATGAGTGAGGAGGACCACGACGGCATCCGCTCGACCGGTCCGGGCCACTCGCATGAGTGGCGTTTCTCCTTCCGGTAACCCGGTGTTGGGATCGGCACCACCGCCGAGGAGCAACTCCAACATCACGGCATTACCGTTCGTTGCAGCTTCGAGGAGCGGCGTCGCACCATAGCGATTGGCGACCTCGACCCTGGCGCCAGCATCGATCAGCAACTCGGCCACAACAAGATGACCATAGTGCGCCGCCCAGTGCAGCGCGGTGGAGCCGTCTGGCTCGGTGCTGTTCGGGTCCGCCTGCTGCCGCAGCAAATCTCGAACTGCGTCAACATTGCCGACACGAGTAGCCTCGATCAGAGGTGCTTCTGTCTGCGCCACGACGACCGGAACCAGGTCCGAGGCCACCAGGGCGCACACCCCCCCGAGGCCTACCAACACCGACCGCCGCCAAACAGGCCACCCCGCGTTCATTCCGCTTGCCTCTGGACCCACAGACGCTTCACACACCCGCCAGTTCACTAATACGGCCGGTGCTGTCGCCAAACTGCTCCGCAGGCAGCCCGGCCTTGTCGAGCATACTTACCAGCAAGTTGTTCATAGGAGTATCTTTGGGATACTGCAGGTGACGCCCTCCCTTGAGACGACCACCCCCACCCCCAACCACAAGTTCTGGTAAATCGAAGTGCGCGTGGTCGTTACTGTCGCCAAGGCCACCGCCGTACAGCACCATTGAGTGGTCGAGAAGCGACCCGTCGCCATCCGCGGACGACTGCAGACTATCCAAGAAGTGCGTGAACAGCCCCATGTGATACGCATTGATTCGCGCCAGCTTATCGAGCTTCTCTGGATCGTTGCGGTGGTGCGACAGCCCATGGTGCGGGTCCGGCACGCCGAGGTGGGGGTAGGTCCGCCCCCCGAGTTCTCGACCGAGCATGAACGTGAACACCCGGGTGAGATCGGCCTGATAAGCGAGCGACACCAGGTCGAACATTAATGTGACGTGCTCTTCGTAGGTCGCGGGAATCCCGACCGGCCGCGCCAGTTCTGGGAGTTCGGTGTCCCCACTCTGCACTTCGGCCAGCTGTATGCGACGTTCAAGCGCACGGATGGCATCTAGATACTGGTCGAGCCGCGCACGGTCAGCAACACCGATATCTCGCTCAAGCGCCGCCAGGTCACTGGTCACCGAATCGAGAATGCTGCGGTCCCGTCGCATTTCGGCCACCCGTTGCTCGGTGGTGCCACCGTCTCCAAACAACCGCTCGAACACCACCCTCGGATTGTTCTCCATCGGTAGCGGGGTCGTCGGCGACCGCCAAGCAACAGTATTGAGATACACACAGCTGTAGCCGTTCTCACAGTTCCCTACGAGCCCGTCGAGGTCGATCGCAAGCTCCAGCGACGAAAGTGGTGTGCCTCGACCCAACTCCTGGGCTGCGAGCTGGTCGGCGGTGATTCCCGCCCGAACGTCCGCTCCCTCCGTCTGCTTGGGGTGAACCCCATTCAACCAAGTGGCGCTGGCCCGCGAGTGCTCGCCGTTCCCATCGCCCAGCGGTTCGGCCTGCCCATGCGCTAAGCCACTCACGACGGTGAGATGGTCCTTGTACGGCTCAAGCGGGCGCAGGATCGGGGAGAGCTCGAAACCTGGACCGGTCTGGGCCGGCGTCCACTGCTGCATCACAGCACCGTTCGGAATATAGACAAACCCAAGCCTTTGAACCGGACCGCTCGCTGCCCGAGCCGTCGCAGATAACCCAGACAACGCAGGCACCATCGCGTCGAGTAACGGCAACGCCACCGCGGCACCCATCCCACGCAGAAACGTCCGACGGGGCAACGACAGCTTCCTGATGATCATGATTGCGTTCTCCTCATCTGGAACGACGGGCTCTCAATAATACCGAGAATGAGCGACGAGAAACGATGGGCATCGCGTGCAGCGTCGGCCGTGATGACGCGGATCGCCGGCGCATCGTAATACTCCACTCCTCGGCCAAGCGCATAGGTCATCAACTTCTCGGTCAACGTGGTCACGAAGAGATCGGGCCGGCGAAGCAGCGCCTCTCGAAGCCCGGCCACACCGTCAAACACCGCGCCGTCTGGCAGCACGCCCGAAGCATCGATCGGCTCATTGGACTCGTTCCGCGTCCGATGCCGGCCGACCGCGTCGAATTCCTCGAGCGCGAACCCGGGCGGGTCCATCAACCGATGACAGCTGGCACATACCGGGTTGGCGCGATGTTGCACCATCGCCTCCCGCATGGACAGCGTCTCCCCGCTTGCGGTCTTTTCTTCGAGTGCGGGCACGTCTGGGGGAGGCAACGGGGGCGGAGTGCCGAGTAGGTTTTCGAGCACCCACTTCCCACGCAGCACCGGTGACGTGCGCGTTGGATAGGCCGTCGCTGCGAGAATACTGCCCTGGCCCAGCAACCCACGGCGGGTCGCGTCTGGCAAAGTAACGCGTCGGAAATGACTGCCGTAGACATTGGCAATCCCGTAGTGCCTCGCGAGCCGCTCATTGATGAACGTATAGTCAGCCGTCAGGAAGTCGAGCACACTGCGATCCTCACGCAGAATACTCTCGAAGAAGAGTTCGGTTTCCCTCTGAAAGGCCAGCCGAAGCTCCTCACCAAAGTCCGGAAACCGATCTTCATCAGGGGTCAGTGCCCGCACATTGCGCAGATAGAGCCACTGCCCACCGAAGTTATGGATAAGCGCATCGGCGCGACGGTCGGCCAGCATTCGACGCGTCTGCGCCTCCAGCACCCCCGGCTCGTGCAGGGTGCCATTGACCGCGACGTCGATTAGCTCGTCGTCCGGAATACTGCTCCACAAGAAGAACGACAGCCG
>DQEK01000427.1:0-1105 GCA_003533545.1 Acidobacteriota bacterium
GCCCCGCTAAGCCCACGACACAACGAAGCGCCTTAGAACTCCGCGACGAGTGTCATATTGAGTGCAAACGCCCCTGGGGCAAGCGCATCCGTGTAAGCGGAGTACAGCTCCCGAACCTCGTCACCGTTCTCCGGTGGCCCTCCACCGAATTCTTCAGCTAGCACCGTGATCTGCTGGTAGTCCCCACCCCGCACAACCGGGTCAAGTACTGTTACATAGAGGACACTGCCACCCTGACCACCCTCGGCAGCACGATAGAGTTGAAGGCCCGCACCCATCCGCGCGCGCTCGGCGTTGCTGCTTGCAGCGAGAGTCTCACCGTAGGCCTTCATGACGCGTTCGTAATCGGCGGTGTTTGCAGCATTGACAGGTTGCACCACGACGGCTTTCTGCCCACTGAAGCTCAACGCGGCGGCCTGAGCCGCCACGGACTGCCGGGCAAACGAGCTCCCCAGAAGGGCACCAATGGCGAGTGCCGCAACAAGCGCCGTGCCGACCCATAACTGGTTCGTTCGAAAACGCTTACTTAAGATCGTCCGCATTTACTCCTCCTTCGTACCAACTCGATTCTCCAAGGGCGCTACTCTACCGTAACCACCTCTCGGAACCAAACCATTCTGCGCTCCATTGCATCTGGCCCTCACGGTTCGGCGACCGCTAATCCCAGATCAACCGGAGTCAAATTCAAAAGCGTTTCCCCGTGAGCGAAAGCCCCGGCGTACGCTTCGTACAACTCTTGCACTTCCGTCGGGAACGCCTCATTGAGAATCTGAGGCACCCAATAATCAGCATTTGGCACAACCGGGTCAATGACCGAAATGTACAACAGAACGCCGCCTTCAAGCGGCTCCGCTTTTCTATAAAGCTTCCACCCCACCGCCTGCCGCCTCCGGTCGAACTCCTCGTTGTTCGCAAGCGCTTCGGCGACGCGCTTCATGGTTCGCTCAAAAGCGGTATTCTGCCCAGGTTTGATGTAGCTCAGGATTAGACCGGCGTCGGCGGTGAATACCCGTGTTCCAGGTTGCGCCGCACTACCCTGGGCAGCACCCCAGCCAAAACCGACCCCAAGCGCCACTATTACGAAAGCCCCCCACCAGCAACATCC
>DQEK01000427.1:1518-7210 GCA_003533545.1 Acidobacteriota bacterium
TTCTCAGCTTCCCGGACCAAGAGGCCGGCTTCGACACAGACACCAAGTTCACGACCCCAACGAGCCCACGCATCGACGCCATATCGCTGCCGCACCTCGGCTAAGTCGACACCGTCCGAAAGCCTCAATCCAAGAAACATCGCGTCGGCCAGACGCTCCTCAGCCGACAACCTCCGCCGAGCCGCTACCGGACTTCGCCCGGCCCCCACTCGACTGACATATTCTCCGACCTCTGCCACGTTGTGCCAGCGTACACCGCCGCGTGTCGAATGGGCACCGCAGCCAAAACCGATCCATGCTCCGTCTGACCAGTATTTCAGATTGTGACGTGAGCGACATCCGCGCTTGGCAACGTTCGAAATTTCATATTGCTCGTAGCCCGCGGCCTCCAAGCGTTCGAGACCTAAACGGTACATCTCCGCAGCACGATCCTCCGGCGCTTGGGACCACCCACCGCGAGCCATCTCTTCCCGCAACGGTGCGTTGGGGTATAACTCAAGCAGGTACAATGAGACATGATCTGGTCCAAGGTCGGTCGACCTATCGACCGATTCCATCCACTGTCTTACCGTCTGGTTTGGTAACCAGACCATCAGGTCAATATTGATATCGTCGAATCCAGCGGCACGCGCCTGCTCGAAAGCCTTGACCGCTCGGGCGGCATCATGGACGCGACCTAGATGCTCCAGTTCTTCGTCCCGAAACGACTGTACCCCGATGCTGAGCCTAGTGACACCGGCCTCAAGGTAGCCCTCAAGGCGCTGGACCGAGGCGGTCTCGGGATTCATTTCAAGCGTGATCTCCGCCTGAGAAGCAAGATCGGCTACGGCCCGACATCGGACAATTAGCGACGCGACCTCAGCCGGAGTGAGCACCGAGGGCGTGCCGCCGCCAAAAAACACCGTGTCGACGGGGCCGAGATCGCCGCAGGTATCGATTTCGCGACCGAGAGCCTGAAGATAACTTTGCTTGCGGGCACCATCAAGCAACTCTCGATTGAAATTACAGTAGTTGCAAATAGCTTCGCAGAACGGGATATGAAGATATAGGCCGAGTGACCCGCGGTCGGCCAACGGCATCGACGCGCTATGGCGATCGATCCGAGCTTGCATCATCCCCCGGCGCGGCCACCAGTCCAACCGAGTTCTGGCTTACCTCGTTTGAGCTGCGCCCGTGCCCGCGTCGACGCACGGACGGGAAGTTTCCGTCGTGGCTGGGCGCTCCACGCACGGTAGAGGTCTTCGCTGCTCGGAGTGAACTCGAAATCTCGATAGTCAGGTCCGCTGTACTCTAGAAACTCACACATTTCCCGCAGTCGAGAATGCATCCGGAATCCGACCCGCACCAGCAAAGAGTCCAGAGCTTCCGAGTCCGACAAATCCTCGTAGTTGGAAGTGAAAATTGTCGGCCGGCGATCGTTATACCGGGTATTGACAACCAAGTTCATCGTTTCTTCGACCCAGTCAGTTAGCCGTTCCGCTCCAAGATCGTCCAGTACTAGCAGCTCGGCTTCCATCACCGGACGCAGCACATCCACCTCCGAGGTCCGGGTAACTGGGTTGTAGGTCGCACGAATAGTACTGAGCAAACTACGAGTATCGTAGTAGAGGCCTCGCACCCCCTTGTCGAGCACAACCTGTCGCAACGTCGCCACGGCAATATGGGTCTTCCCGATGCCCGGCGGACCGATCAGCAACAACCCCTTATCGACGACAGGAAAAAGTTCGATGAACTGCCGCGCCTTTTCCACCGCTCGGAGCAGTTGTTCGTTTTCGTAGGTCACGAAAGACGCGAGTTCACAGTCCCGGTACCGCGGCGGAATACGTGCTCCCGACAGCAGCGTCTGGACCACGCCCTGTCGCCAACACTCACATCGCTCTACGCGGGTTGCATCGGTCGCCGCGGCGCACCAACCGGTATCGTGACAGCGCTCACAGGACATGGCTAACACATCGCCGCGACGAGCGGCAGTTCACGTTATCTCCTGGTTCCCCTTGGGGGCCGTCCCCCGCGGCTCAGTTTGACCTGATCCCAAGTCCTCGCTCCTGGCATCACTGTGCGAACCTTTGCCGGACGCCATCGACGGATCGGCCCGCACCAAATCAGTCGGCGACGATCTTACCAGTGCCGTGCCCAAACGCTGCTCCCAATCCCCAAGACCACGGGCAAGCTCGTTCTTGACGTAGGCCATGAACTCATTGACCTCAGCCTGCATGCGGTCCATCTTGCCGCGCATGTTGAGAATAATCTCGACACCAGCCAAGTTCACACCAAGCTCCCGAGTCAGTGACAAGATCGTCTCCAACTGCCGGAGATCAGCATCAGAATATAACCGCGTGTTACCGTCCGTGCGCGACGGCGTGAGCAGTCCCTCGCGCTCGTACATCCGAAGTGTCTGTGGATGGATGTCGTAACGGCGAGCCACAGCACTGATCATGAAATAGCCCTGCCCGGTCCCTTTCCCTGGCATCCGTGACTCGCTTTCCGTTCCACTAAGGAATCGAGTGCCCGGGTCTTACCCAAGCAGCTCCGCTCGCACATCCTCGGAATTGACTCGGCCAAACTCGCGCATCAGCTCCTTCGACCGCTCATCCAGAATCCGCGGCAGCACGATTCGCACACTGACAACCAAGTCGCCGCGCTCTCCGGACTGTGGCGACGGCGCCCCGCGGCCCCGCAAACGGAACCGCTGACCAGACTGAGTGCCGGGTGGAACACGTACCGTGGCACTCCCACTGACAGTCGGCACTTCGACCCGCGCTCCCAACGCCGCCTCATGTACCGCAATCGGCACGACGAGCCGTAAGTCGTCGCCATCCCGCTCAAACACCGGGTGGGGTTCAACCGTGACCGTAACGTAGAGATCGCCCGCCTCGCCCCCGCGAGAACCAGCACTTCCCTGTCTCGCCATTCGGAGACGCATCCCGTCGATGACACCAGCCGGTATGGGCACGACGACCACCTCGGTCCGTGAAACCACCCCTTCGGTTCGACACGCACCGCAGGGACGCTGGCTCCGTCGCCCAGAACCGCGGCACTGCACGCACTGACGGGAAAACACCATATGTCCCCGGGTCCAACGCAACTGGCCACTACCCGCGCACTCGGGGCAGCGAACCTCCACATCCCGGCGCACTCCACTACCACCGCAGACGTCGCAACGGGCGACACGCGTCAGGGTCAACTCGCGCTCCCCGCCCTTCATCGCCTCCTCAAACGCCACGCCGACCCTAGCGTGAAGATCGACACCCCCGCCTCCCGTACCGCTTGTACGGCTGGCGGCCGAGTTGACGAATACGTCGGCGAACAGATCGCCGAACGTCGATGCCGACTCGTCTCTCGCTGCCGTTATTCCAGAGAAGTCGAACCCCTGGAACTCAACCTCCCCCACCGGGGGACCTACGTGGCGACCACCGTTCACGTCGTAGTCCTGCCTGCGATCGGGGTCGATCAAAGTCTCATAAGCCTCTGTCACCCGAAGAAAAAAGGCTTCCGCCTCTCGGTCTCCTGGGTTGATGTCTGGATGGTACTTCCGAGCCAGCCGACGATACGCCCGTTTCACGTCGCTCACCGACGCAGCCCGATCGACGCCAAGAACGATGTAGAAGTCCATGCCCGTCTCCCGACGATGGCCTACCTTACTCCTTGTCCTCAACGACCTCCGCGTCAACGACCTCCGCGTCGATCACCTCACCCTCGGCGGCATCCGGCGGTGGCGCGGCGCCCTCGCCGGCGGCCGCTTGGTCGCTCGCGCTCGCCGCCTCAGCCCCCTGTTTGTACATCGCCTCCGCCGCGCTGTGCTGTGCGGTTGTAAGAGCCTCCATCGCTTCGGTGAGCCCTTCTCCAGATTCTGATTCAAGCGCCTTCTTCACATCGGCCACCGCGCGTTCAATGGACTCGCGGTCCGACGCTGTCAATTTGTCTCCAGCGTCCTTCAGCATCCGCTCCGCCCCGTAAACTGCTTGGTCGCCTTGGTTGCGGGTTTCGATCTTGTCCTTCCGCTGCTTGTCTTCCTCCGCGTGCGCCTCCGCCTCCCGTTTCTTGTTTTCGACTTCCTCCTTCGACAGACCACTCGAGGCGGTGATCGTAATCTTCTGCTCTTTCCCGGTGCCCTGGTCCTTCGCGGAGACATTAACGATACCGTTAGCATCGATGTCGAAGGTCACCTCGATTTGAGGCACGCCGCGCGGCGCCGGCGGCAGACCATCGAGATGAAACTTACCCAACGTGCGATTGTCCCGAGCCATGGAACGCTCACCCTGAAGCACGTGTACTTCCACGCTGGTTTGACTATCGGCCGCCGTGGAGAACGTTTCACTCTTCCTGGTTGGAATCGTCGTATTGGATTCGATGAGATTGGTCATAACACCGCCCAGCGTCTCAATCCCGAGCGAGAGCGGAGTGACATCCAGCAAAAGGAGGTCCTTAACTTCGCCCGCCAGTACGCCCGCTTGCAAAGCCGCCCCGGAGGCCACGACCTCATCCGGATTCACGCCCTTGTGCGGTTCCTTACCGAAGAGTTCCTTAACGATAGCTTGCACGCGCGGCACACGGGTGGAACCACCGACCATTACGACCTCATCGATGTCCGATGGGCTAAGCTGTGCGTCTGCTAGTGCTTTGGTAACGGGTCCGACCGTCCGCTGGAGTAAATCCTCGACAAGCTGCTCAAAGCGTGAGCGGCTCAGTTTCATAACCAGGTGCTTCGGACCGGACTGATCCGCCGTCACGAAGGGTAAATTAATTTCGGTCTCAACCACCGTCGACAACTCCATCTTGGCCTTTTCAGCGGCCTCCTTCAGGCGCTGCAACGCCATCCGGTCTTTCCGTAGGTCGATGCCTTCACTCTTCTGAAACTCGTCAGCAATCCAATCCATGATGCTCTGGTCAAGATTGTCGCCGCCAAGGTGGGTGTCCCCATTTGTGGCCTTGACCTCGACCACTCCTTCGCCCACTTCGAGAATCGAAATATCGAACGTGCCACCCCCGAAGTCGTAGACGGCAATCGTTTCGTTTTTCTTATCGAGTCCATACGCGAGCGCTGCCGCGGTTGGTTCGTTAACGATACGAAGCACCTCCAAACCCGCGATTTGGCCGGCATCCTTAGTCGCTTGACGCTGGGCATCGTTGAAATAGGCTGGCACGGTAATCACCGCCTGCTCAACCGCCTGCCCGAGATGCTGTTCGGCCGCCTCCTTGAGCTTCTGAAGGATCATCGCGGCGATCTCCGGCGGGGACAATTCCTTGTCGCCAGCATTCACTCGGACGTCGCCGTTGGCTGCCTTGACCAGCTCGTACGGCACCATCTTCATCTCTTCCTTGACCTCGTCGTGCTTGCGGCCCATGAATCGCTTAATGGAAAACAGAGTGTTTTCAGGATTTGTCACCGCCTGCCGCTTGGCCACCTGCCCAACCAGACGCTCTCCAGTCTTGGTGAACGCGACGATGGAAGGGGTGAGACGGTTCCCCTCTGGATTCGTCACGACGACCGGTTCTCCGGCTTCCATGACGGAAACCACCGAATTGGTCGTACCTAAGTCAATTCCAATTACCTTACTCATTAAGTCACTTCCTCAAAGGTGTTTAGACAAATATCAGGCATACTATTGAGTCAATAAGTTAACATTGATTAAAGTATAAAATATGAGTGGAACGATGTCAAATATATCTATTTTACTCTACGTCACTCATG
>DQEK01000406.1:0-3643 GCA_003533545.1 Acidobacteriota bacterium
GACCGCGGTCGACGCCTCGACCGGAGCAGTTCGGTGGAACTACCAGTCGCCGCAGCCGATGCTGGCGTCGGTCACGACGACCTCGGGTGGGCTTCTGATCACGGGCGAGCTGACAGGCGACTTCGTCGTCTTTGACGCGGCCGACGGCGCCGAATTGTATCGGTTCAATACGGGCGCCCCCATCAATGGCGGCAACGCGGTGTATGCCATCGACGACACCCAGTACATCGCCGTGATGGCAGGGAATACCTCGTCGTTCTGGCCGACGCCGGTCGCGACCGGGAACGTAATCGTTTTCGCGTTACCCTGAGAAACGATGCAAGCGTCGAGGACGGCTGGACGCACCAGCAGAGAGCCTTGCAACCCACACGGATGCAGGGCCAACCTACGGAGCCCGCGCGCAAAATGCGTAACTGACGGCCAGCCGTGTGGGCTCACCGGTCACACGTGAAAGACCCACGCCTTTGCCGACAACCAGCTACGCCAGTACGCCCGTCACCACCTCACCGTGCACATCCGTTAGTCGGAAGTTACGCCCCTGGTAGGGGAAGGTCAGCTTGGTGTGGTCAACACCGAGCAAGTGCAATATGGTGGCGTGTAAGTCGTGAATGTGCACCGGGTTCTTAACGATGTTGAACCCGAAATCGTCGCTCTCGCCGTAGGTTGTCCCCGGCTTGACCCCGCCACCTGCCATCCAAATGGTGAAGCATCGTGGATGGTGGTCCCGCCCGTAGGTCTCTTCGGTGAACCGACCCTGGCAGAAGACCGAGCGGCCGAACTCACCGCCCCACACCACCAGCGTCTCGTCCAGCAAGCCACGCTCTTTCAAATCTTGGATCAGCGCCGCCTGCGGCTGGTCGACGTCCTTGGCCTGGACTTGGATACGCCTGGGAAGCCCCGTGTGCATGTCCCAACCCCGATGGAATAGTTCGATGAACCGCACGTCCCGCTCGGCCAGGCGGCGCGCGAGCAGGCAGTTAGCCGCGAAGGTGCCGGGGGTTTTGGAATCTGGCCCGTAGCGTTCGAACACACTGTCCGGCTCATCCGACAGGTCAGTGAGGTCCGGGACGGAGGCTTGCATGCGGTAGGCCATTTCATACTGAGAAATGCGCGTACTCGTTTCCGGGTCACCGGACCGCGACAGTTCCTGGCGATTGAGCGTATCCAAATCGTCGAGAAAACGCCGGCGATCGTTTTGGTCGACCCCTGGAGGGTTCGACAGGTACAGCACCGGGTCGCCGGTGGACAGGAACTTCACACCCTGATACTCGCTGGGAAGAAACCCGCTGCCCCAGAGCCTGTCGTACACCGGGTTGCCGCCACGATTCGACACCATGGCGACGAAGGTCGGCAGGTCCGCATTCATGCTCCCAAGTCCGTAAGACAGCCAAGAACCGATACTCGGCCGACCTGCCAACTGCGCACCGGTTTGCAAGAAGGTCACACCCGGGTCGTGATTGATGGCCTCGGTGTGCATCGTCTTGATAAAGCACAGTTCGTCGGCCACCTTCGCGGTGTACGGCATCAACTCACTGACCCACGCTCCGGACTCACCATGCTGGGCGAACTTGAAATGCGACGGAATGATGGGAAAGCTCCCCTGCGTCGCCGTCATCCCGGTGAGACGGTGTCCCTCACGAACCGACGGTGGCAACTCGGTCCCCCGAAGTCCCTCGAGCTTCGGTTTGTAATCCCACAACTCATGCTGAGATGGCGCGCCCGCCTGGAAGAGATAAATCACCCTCTTCGCTTTGGGTGCGACGTGCGGCAACCCCGGTAACCCGCCGATCGCTCCCGGACTAGCCGCTGGGGCTTGAGCCAGAAGGTCACCGCTGACGAGGGTCGCCAACGCAGCACCCCCGATGCCGGTACTCGAAAGCTCAAGAAAACGCCGCCGACTGAGAAGCAACTGAAGGTCAGAGGTCAGAGCCATCAACTAATCCTTTGTCACAGTCCGGTCGAGATTCAAGATCAGGTTGGCCACCATCGTGTAGGAAGCCAATTCTGCGATATCCAGAGTCTCATCACGGGGAGACTCGCCAACGTTGACGAGTTCGAGCGCGGACGAACGATCGGCCTGATAACGATCCAGGTAGTGACGGTAGCCATCGACCAGCACAGACTCCGTGTCGGGCCTGGGTCGGTGCGCCGTCGCCAACTGGTAAGCGAACCGGACACGTTCTTCGGGCGTCGTGCCCCCCTGAACCATCGTGCGTTGCGCCAGGCTGCGCGCCGCCTCGACGTAGGTAACGTCGTTCATCAGGTTGAGCGCCTGTAGTGGCGTATTGGTACGTCCGTTACGAACGATGCAGGTCTCGCGCGTCGAGGAGTCGAACGTCAGCATTGCCGGGTGCCCGAGGGTGCGTTTCCAAAAGGTGTATAGGCTACGACGGTAAAGGCCGTCGCCCTCGGACTGTTCATACTGCTGCGACGCCTGATCCCATAAGCCCTCAGGTTGATAGGGCTTGACCGAGGGACCACCGACCTTCTCGACGAGCAGTCCCGCAACCGAGAGCGCTTGGTCCCGAATCATCTGGGCCGGCAGACGCAGCCGAGGTCCACGCGCCAGCTGTCGGTTCTCGGGGTCCTGCTCAAGCATCTCTGGAGTAATGGCTGACTCCTGCCGGTAAGTAGCGCTCGTCACGATCGCTCGCTGTATCCCTTTAACGTCCCAGCCAGAGTCAATAAACGTCGTCGCCAGCCAATCCAACAGTTCCGGGTGACTGGGATATTCGCCCTGAGTTCCAAAATTTTCAGCCGTCTTCACCAACCCCGTGCCGAAGTACATCTGCCAAAAGCGGTTCACCGTGACCCGGGCGGTGAGCGGATGGTCGGGACCGACGAGCCACTCGGCAAAAGCTAACCGGTTCTGCTCCTGGTCGGCCGCAAGGGGAGGCAGCACCGCGGGCACGCCCGGGCTCACCTGCTCCCCCGGCACGTCATACGCCCCACGAACCAACTGAAACGTATCGCGCCCCGGCTCCATCTCCTCCATCACCATCACGGTTGGGAAGCTGTCCCACAGCTCTGCGCGCTGGCGTTCAAGGTCACCGACGAGTTGCCAGGCCTCCTGGATCGACGGCGACGCGTACTGGTCGAGAAACGCAAGCCGGAGTTTCTCAGCCTGTCCGGCCGTCCGCCGGTCCGGCGCAATCTCCACGATCTCACTCAGCGACTCCCCAGTCGCCACAACAGCCGCCTGGGTGGGCGTCAACACGGCGGTGTAGATGCGCACATCATCGATCTGACCTTCAAATCGAGGTCTCGAATCGGTCGCACCGGAATTACTGGGCGGGAGACCGCTGGCCCCAATGCGTAACGGTTCTCGCCCTCGAATGGGGTTGTTGATTCCATCGAGCTGGGTGATGAGCTCCTGCGCCTCTCCGTTGACATAGACCTGGAATCCTGACGGCATCTTCTTGCCGTCGTAGGTCACCAGCACGTGCTGCCATTCTTCAAGGCGCAGCACGTGCTGCGCCTCCACCCGTACTCCATCGTCTATCCAACGATTGGAGAGGTTCACGAGAACCTTCCCCTCCACGAGATACAGCCCCCATCCACGCTCGCCCTCGTCGCCGGCCAGCGCACGTGACACGATCACGCCATCCGCAGCGGTCGGATAAATCCACGCGGCGATCGTGAA
>DQEK01000406.1:3981-4713 GCA_003533545.1 Acidobacteriota bacterium
GGATCGTTGTAGGTGAAGTCGCCGATGTCACCCGCATTGATAAACCGCTGTCCGTCAAAACTCGCGGCCTCTCCGACCCGCCCTGGAACGAAGTGCGGCTGACCATCCTCCAACGTGACGCTCGCCGGCAACGTGGCCATCTCCGGTGCCGTGGTTCTGCGTAGTGCAGAACTCACAGAAGGGGAAAGTTGCACTGGTTCGCCGGAATAGACCCCCGCGATGTCGCCATCCAAGGGGTAATGCGCTAACAGCCGGTCTCGAAGGACCCAATCGACCGGCCCCGCGGCCCCCAGAGAAGTCTCCCACTGCTGCTGCGCAGCGGACGTCTCGCTGTCAAGCGCCGAGAACGCCTCTCGGGCTTCGTCAAGCGTGACGTCAAGCTCGGCCAACTCGATGTCCTGGTCCGCCGTCGGCGCCGTGACGTAAGGCGGTGAATTACCGTATTTGAAAGCCTTGCCACGTTCGGGCACGTTGTTGAAGTATGCGAAGACCTCGTAAAATTCCTTCTGGGAGAGCGGGTCAAACTTGTGGTCGTGGCACCGCGCGCAGCCGAGGGTCAGTCCCATCCACACCGTCGACGTCGTCGCAACACGGTCGACCACGTTCTCCACGAGGAATTCTTCCTCGATAATGCCCCCCTCGCCGTTCTGGCTGTGGTTCCGGTTGAAGGCGGTCGCGATACGCTGGTCAAGCGTGGCATCGGGGAGTAGGTCCCCAGCCAACTGCTCAATG
>DQEK01000321.1:0-1650 GCA_003533545.1 Acidobacteriota bacterium
CGATGCCAGCTTGCTGTATCAGCGTATCGCGCACAGTGATGAACGGCGCCGGATGCCGCCGAGGGCAGCCGACAAGGCGCTCTCAGAGGAAGAGATAGACGTATTGCGTCGGTGGATTGTGGAGGGCGCCTCTTGGGAGCAACACTGGGCGTTTGAGTCGATTGAGCGGCCTGTGCCACCGGTTGTAGGGCAGGAGGCGTGGGTGCGGAACCCTGTGGACCGGTTTGTCCTGGCCCGTCTGGAGGCTGAGGGGCTCTCGCCGACACCGGAGGCGGATCGCGCGACCTTGGCCCGGCGTGTGGCATTGGACCTTACGGGGCTTCCGCCTGACCCTGGTGCGCTGGCAACGTTTCTTGCGGACCCCTCGGATACGGCGTACGAGAAACTCGTCGACCGCCTGCTTGCGTCGAAACACTGGGGGGAGCATCTGGCGCGATACTGGCTCGATGCTGCCCGTTACGCTGATACCCATGGGATTCACATTGACAACTACCGAGAGATGTACGCCTACAGAGATTGGGTCATCACGGCGTTCAACAACAACCAACCGTTTGACGAGTTTGCCGTCGATCAGATCGCGGGAGATTTGCTGCCAAACCCGACCCTCGATCAGCTCGTAGCCACAGGCTTTCAGCGCAACAACATCACCACGAACGAAGGCGGGGTAGTGCCGGAAGAGTACGAGGCGATTTACGCAAAGGATCGGGCAGAGACCATTGGCAATGTCTTCTTGGGACTGACCATTGGGTGTGCCACCTGTCATGACCACAAGTTCGATCCGATCGCCCAGGCTGAGTTTTATTCCATGACGGCCTTTTTTCGTAATACCACCCAGTACGTCATGGATGGCAATGTTTCCGACCCGCCACCGATTCTGGTGGTGCCTCAAGACGGGGATCGCGAGTTGTGGTATCGGTTGAGAGAGGAGGCGGCCACGGTCGAGGGGCTGCTTGATGCCCGGGCAGCAGCGATCGATCCGATGTTCGACGAGTGGTTGACTCGTGGCGCTCATCGCGAGTTACGTGGTCCGCTTGAGCCAGAAGCAGCGGTGTTGACCCTGGACCTTGGGGATAGCAATGCGCCGGCGGTCTGGTTAGACGGTGAACGTCTGCCGATCGACGTGCGTCCGGGGGCAGCCATTCGCGAGGGGCCGGAACAGCACCCGGCGTTGATGTTTTCGTCCGAATCCTGGGCCGAGCTTCCGCCGCTGGCACTCGAAGACGGGGCTCCGTTTTCGATCGCCTTGTGGGTATATCAGCCTGAGGACGAAGGAAATTTTGTGGTGGCGGGACAGTATGACCAAGAGGATGGGGCCCGCGGCTGGGCGATGACGATAGGGTCGCGCCAATTGACCTTTCGGGTGACTGGCGATCGGTCGGCGCCCGGCGGTCCAGCGACGAGTGCCAGGGTAGGACCGATCAATACGAAGCGGATGCCGGCCGGTGAGTGGACGCACATTGTTGTGACCCATGACGGCAGCGGCGAACGTAGCGGTCTTCGAATGTACCGTAACGGTGAGGTCGTTGAAGAGCAGGGCAGCGAATTCTTCGCGAAGGCGATGGGTAGCCTGCGTACGGACGAACCGTTCTATCTGGGCCGAGGAGAAGGCGTCGATCGAGCTGGGCAACGGGAGAACCGTCACTTCGGGGG
>DQEK01000321.1:2031-3896 GCA_003533545.1 Acidobacteriota bacterium
GCCAGGGTGGTCTTCGAATGGCGTGCGTTGCAGAACGCCATGGAAAAATCACCTGAAGAGTTGGGGACCAACGAGCGTCGAGCGCTGCGTTTGCGATACCTGAGTACCGAAGACGACCAGTATAAAGGGCTCGTGGCGCGGAAGCAGGACCTCAACCGAGACTGGCGAGAGGTGCGGCGTCGCGGAAGTGTTACCCACGTCATGCAGGAGATACCCGGTGGTGTGGCTGAGGCTCACATTTTACGCCGTGGAATGTATGACCAGCCGCTCGAGCGTGTTGTCGCTGGGACCCCAGCCGTGTTGCCTCCGATGGCTGAAGGGATGCCACGCAATCGTCTGGGTCTCGCGAAATGGCTGATCGACGAGGCAAACCCTCTGACCACTCGGGTGACAGTCAACAGGTTCTGGCAGCAGGTGTTCGGGATCGGGATTGTTGCCACTAGTGAAGACTTTGGCGCGCAAGGTGACACGCCATCCCACCCTGAATTGCTTGACTATCTGGCAACCGATTTTCGCGAATCTGGATGGGACGTTAAACGTTTTTTCAGAACTCTCGTGACGTCGGCAACCTATCGTCAGGCGGTGACCGTTACGCCGGAGAGCCTGGAGCGTGATCCGGAGAACCGGTTGCTGTCGCACGGTCCTAGGTTTCGGATGGATGCGGAAATGATCCGCGATTACGCGTTGGCCTCCAGCGGTTTACTGGTTCGGACCATTGGGGGGGCCAGCGTGAAGCCTTACCAACCAGTGGGGGTCTGGTCGACTGTAGCAATGCCGCAGAGCAATACGCGTCTCTATGCGCAGGCTTCAGGCGACGATCTATATCGGCGAAGCCTGTATACGTTCTGGAAGCGCTCGGCCCCGCCGCCGTCGATGGGTATTTTCAATGCCCCCACTCGCGAGCATTCGGTCGTCCGACGCGAGCGGACGAATACGCCTTTGCAGGCCTTGGTGACGATGAACGACACGCAGTTCGTGGAGGCGTCACGGTATTTGGCTCAGCGGGCGATGCGAGAGGCTGGGAACGATTTTGATCCGCGGCTCGACTACGTGACGACGAGACTGCTGGCTCGGCCATTGACGGAGAGGGAGCGTGCGATCGCGAAACGGACGTTCGACGGTTTTGTTGAGTTGTATGCAGACGATGTCAACGCGGCACGCGACCTGATCAGTATCGGAGACTCTCCGTTTGACGCGGCACTATCTGCTACCGAGTCGGCTGCTTGGACGATGCTCGCCAGTCAGTTGATGAACCTGGATGAGGTGTTGAACAAGTAGGGGCTGTGCGAATCCGGTAAGCGGGAGAAGCCGAGGGGATCCCATGCACCCAATTAGGGAAGCTGTTCACGCGGAGACGAGACGTCAATTTTTCGGCACAGCCGCAAAGGGCATTGGTGGTTTGGCCCTGGCTAATCTCTTGGCGCAGGATTCGCTCGCGCTAGCTCAGGCGCCGGATGCCGTCGGCGGACTACCGTCGCTCCCGCACTTCGCCCCGAAGGCGAAACGCTGCATCTACCTTCACATGATGGGCGCGCCGCCTCAGATGGACCTGCTCGACTACAAGCCTGCGATGAAGGACTGGTACGACAAGGACCTGCCTGAGTCGATTCGGCAGGGACAGCGGTTAACGACCATGACCTCCGGGCAGTCACGTTTTCCGATCGCACCGTCGGTGTTCGAATTCTCCCAGCATGGGCAGAGCGGGACCTGGTTCTCGGAATTACTCCCCCACACCGCCAGCATGGCCGACGACCTCGCGGTGGTTCGTTCCATGCACACCGACGCGATCAACCACGAGCCGGGAATCACCTTTATTCAAACGGGTCAGCAGATACCTGGGAGGCCCTGTATCGGGTCGTGGTTCG
>DQEK01000455.1 GCA_003533545.1 Acidobacteriota bacterium
TAGCTCATGCTCCGTCGTTGGCGCGTTGTGCCGTTTGTCGTACAGCTTTGGCTCGTTTCGGTCGCGTGTGGTTTTGAGGAACCACCGCTTCCGGCGCCGACGCCGGTCGGCCCCGACGTGTTCCTGACGCCGGACATCCGGGTCGTCGAGAATCGAATTCCTCGGAACTCCACGCTGGCCAGTTTGTTGGCTTCGCACGACATGTCTGGCGATGTCGCCTATGCCTTCGTGGAGGCGATACGTCCGGTGTTCGATCCACGCCGCCTGAAGTCGGGTAACCCGTACAAGCTTGTTTACGGTAAGGATGGTCGTTTTCGCCGATTCGAATATCACGTTGACGACGACCAGTTTCTTCAGGTGGTCAACGAGACGGGCACACCGGTCTTCAATGTGGCGCTCGTTGATTACGAGAAGCGGCTCGAACAGGTGTCGATGCGGGGTGAGATTAACCGCGAAAACAATTCGTTGTTCGCAGCGATGACCGCGGGTGGGGCTGACACCCAGGTTGCCATTGCGATGGCCGAGGTCTTCAGCGGTGAGATTGACTTCAACACGGAACTCCGGCGCGGCGACGATTTTGCGGTGCTCTACGAACGATTCGTGCGCGAAGACGTTCATGTAACCTACGGTGACGTGCTTGCGGCGGCGTTCAACAACGCTGGGCGGCAGGTATATGGCTTCCGTTTTCAGGTGCCCGGTGAGTCTCCAGCCTATTTCGACGACGAAGGCCGGTCATTGAAGCGGCAGTTCCTCCGAGCACCATTCAGGCTCGAGCGTCGTGTTACCTCCAGGTTCTCCCACAACCGCATGCATCCGATACTGGGGACGCGTCGCGCGCACCTCGGTGTCGACTACGGTGCGCCAACAGGGACGCGGGTCATCGCGGTCGCAAACGGGACCGTGGTGTCGGCTGCCGCGAGTGGCGGGTCCGGTAACATGGTTCGATTGCGTCACAACAACGGCTATGAGACGTACTACCTGCACCTGTCACGGTTCGGAAACGGGTTACGTCCTGGAGCGCGCGTGACACAGGGACAGGTGATCGGCTACGTCGGATCCACCGGACTCGCCACGGGCCCACATCTTGACTACCGCTTGCGGAAGAACGGCACGTTCGTTAACCCGTTGGTTGAGCATCGTCGGTTGCCGCCTGGTGATCCCGTTCCGGCCCAGTATGTGGCGGCGTTCGAGGTGGTGCGGGACAAGGCATTAGCGCTCATGGCTGGGCGGCCCCGGGTGCTTGATTCTGGCTCGTTCGCCGAGAACGATCAATGAATTCTACGTCGTTGTGATCTCGTCCACCCGGTTGTTGTTCTGACGTTGTAGACCCTAAGCTCACAGCCGGATTTCTCTAATGGCGGTTGTTCGTCCGTTTCGCGCCCTACGTCCGGAACCGCATGTGGCTGCGGCTGTGGCCGCAGTGCCCTATGACGTCGTTTCGACCGACGAGGCGCGGGCGTTGGTCGAAAATGCCCCCCTCAATTTTCTGCATGTGACGCGCGCGGAGATCGGTTTGCCGCCGCACCTCGATGCGCATGGTGCCGCTGTCTACGACGCCGCGCGTGCCAACCTGGTCAGACTCCGTGATGCTGCGCCGCTCGTGGTGGAAGACGAGCCGGCCCTCTACGTGTATCGTCTGCGCGACGGCGACCATGAACAGGTCGGCGTGGCCGGTTGCTTCTCGCTGGACGAGTACGACACGGGCGTAATCAAGCGGCACGAACGGACCCGTCCGGAGAAAGAGGATGACCGCACTCGGCATATGGTGGCGATCAAGGCGCAAACGGGACTCGTTTTTTTGACCTACCGGCAGGTCCCCGCCATCGCTAGCTTGATCGCCCAGATCTGCCAGACACAACCGCTATTCGATTTTGAGGCCGCGGACGGCGTGGGCCATACCGTGTGGCGGGCCAGTGCAGACCATACGTGTCGCCTTGCGGATGGATTCGCGATCGTACCAGCGGTTTACATTGCCGACGGTCATCACCGAGTGGCAAGCGCGGCTCGGGCCCGCCGGGAGCTGAATGCTGAGGTAGACGATTCGGTGGCGGAGGCCGCGCACGACCTGTTTGTAGCGGTCGCGTTTCCAGATGAACAGACCCGGATCCTTCCCTACAATCGCACCGTCTCTGATCTGGCCGGCGCCACAGCAGCTCAGTTCCTGAAGCGGCTCTCGGACCGGGTTCCAGTCGAGCCGACAGACGCCACCAGCCCTTCGAAGGGCGCCACGTCGATGTATTTGGCTGGGCGATGGTACAGGGTGGACCTGTCCGGCGATGGCGCCGCCCGGGACCCGGTTAGCGCGCTGGACGTCTCCCTCCTACAGGACCACGTGCTGGGACCGTTTCTCAACGTGACGGATGTCCGGACCGACCCGCGGATTGGGTTCGTGGGCGGCATCCGCGGCGCGGCCACGTTGGAGCGTCTGGTCGATTCCGGCGCCGCGGCCGTGGCGTTCTCGATGGCCGCCGTCACGGTAGCGGAACTCTTGGCCATTGCTGATACCGGCGAGATTATGCCGCCTAAATCGACCTGGTTCGAACCGAAGGTCAGGGACGGTCTGCTCGTACACTTGCTCTGACTTCATGTCTTCCACTGACCCGCATCGGATATTCAACTTCAGCGCCGGGCCGGCCGTTCTACCGGAACCAGTCCTTGAGCAAGCTCGTCAAGACCTCATGGCCTTACCGGGTGTCGGCATGTCGGTGCTCGAGGTCAGCCATCGGTCCGCCGTCTTTGAACGCATCCTTGAAGAAGCGGAGGCCGACCTGCGG
>DQEK01000025.1 GCA_003533545.1 Acidobacteriota bacterium
GCCGGTGGGCAGCCGAGCATGCCTCCGTTGGTTCGGGCGGTCAGAAGCCAGGATATGGATACGGTGCGCTCCCTCCTAGCTCAGGGCGTCGAGGTCAATGAACGACAGGCGGACGGGTCGACCGCGCTGCACTGGGCGGTGCACTGGGAGGACCAGGAAACTGTCGACCTGCTACTCACAGCGGGCGCCGACCCGACCGCCGCTAACGACCTGACGATGACACCACTGGTCATGGCCGCCACGAACGGAAACGGGGCCATCGTTCGCCGCCTCCTGGCCGCCGACGCCGATGCCGACACCGCACGGACCAGCGGTGAAACTGCGCTGATGCTTGCCGCGCGCGCCGGAAGCCTAGAGGCGGTGACGGCCCTGCTCGCCGCGGGCGCGAACGTCAATACCACCGAAACGACACGCGGCCAGTCGGCGCTGATGTGGGCGGCGGCCGGCGCGCACCCGGACATTGTGGCCGCACTCCTCGAGAATGGTGCGAATGTTGAGGCCCGCTCACGGACTAGCTCGCGCGTGTTCAACATGGGCGGAAGTCGATCAGCAGGGTCTGCCTCGGGCGGTATCACCCTCAGGGAGGTTCCTCAGGGAGGAAGCACGCCGCTGTTATTTGCGGCACGATCCGGAGATGTGGAGTCGGCTCGACTACTGATCGCCGCTGGAGCCGACGTGCATGACACGATGGCCGACGGCAACACCGCACTCGTCATTGCAGCCCACAGCGGACATGGCTCGGTGGCTGGTCTGCTACTTGAGCAGGGGGCAGATCCCAACGCGGACCCACTGGGCTACACCGCACTACATGCGGCGGTGCTCCGCGGCACCTTGCGGGACCGCAACGTCGCCAGCGTGGACCCTGGGGCGGGAATCCCGCTGGTCGAAGCCCTCCTCGCCCATGGCGCAGACCCCAACGCGCAGTTCGCAAGCGGCAGCCCGGTACGCCGTTGGAGCCATGACTTTGCGCTCATGGAACGTTGGGTGGGCGCCACGCCGTATTGGCTGGCCGCGAAGTTCCTTGAGATCGAAATGATGCGCGTGTTGGTAATCGCTGGAGCGGACCCGAGACTCCCTAGCCGAGACGGCACGACCCCGCTGATGGCAGCCGCTGGGCTTGGGTACAGTCGTGGCGGCGGCAGCGCGTTCATCAAGGACCGCCGGGATTTCTCCTCCTACAACCCCATCGCGTCCGCCGCCAGCGGCTCACAGATCCCTATCGAAGAGGAGCGCCTCGCACTGGTGGCGATCACCACCGCGCTTGAACTCGGGGCAGATGTGCACGCAACTGACAACGCGGGGAACACGGCTCTCCATGCTGCCGCGTCGCACGGCATGGACACGCTCGTTCAGGCTCTAGTCGACCATGGGGCGGATATTCGCGCCGCCAATCGCCGCGGGCAGACCCCAATGGCGCTGGCGGTGTACTCGGACGGGATTGGAGGCGACCGAGAGGCCCGTGAGAGCACTACGTCGCTACTTCGCGAACTCGAAACCAGAACACACCCGCTCACCGCGCACCGCCACCTCGACGTTGAAAGCCTTCAGAACCCGGTGTTCGCTACGCCCGCATCAGTTGCAGCCGGCGCCGGCGTCTACGAGAGTCATTGCGCTGTCTGCCATGGTCCGTCCGGTCTCGGCGATGGACGTCTTGCCGCTGCCACGGCGGCCTATGGTCAACGGCCACCCAACTTATCCGACGCCATTTGGCAGCACGGTGGCAGTGATGGCGAGATCTTCGCCGCCATCCGCGACGGCTTCACCGACGGCCAACAAGTTTTGATGGACGGATTCGGGGACCGGATCACCGACGAAGAAACCTGGCACGTCGTGAACTACCTGAAGCAACTGCGCTAGGGCCCGAAGCCAGACATTCGACTTCGCCAGCTACGGCAGAACGACCGCGATCAAACCAAGGCTGAGCATGCACCCCACTCGACCTCGAGTGGAGGGACCCGTCCGACGCACCAAGAGCGCCGTGGATCTTGGACGCACGGACATCACCCACCCAAGGACCGCGGCGCCCAAACTCAGCGCGGCCCCCTCCTACACGTCAGATAAATAGCCGAGTGGGCCGGTGCTGTCGCCGAATTGCTCCATGGGAAGCCCCAGTTTATCGAGCACGCTCACGTGGAGGTTAGCAAGCGGTGTCTCGCTCGGATACCGCAAATGCCGACCGCCCTTCAGATGCCCCGAGCTGCCCCCGGCCAACAAAATCGGTAGGTCGAGGTGGAAGTGCAGGTTCCCGTCGCTAATGCCCGAACCATAGACGAAGAGCGCGTGGTCCAGCAACGAGCCATCACCGTCCGGCGTTGCACGCAGCTTCTCCAGAAAATAGCCAAACTGGGCGATATGGTGCGTGTTGATCTTTGCCAGCATGGCCAAATTGTTCGGATCGTTCTGGTGGTGCGAATAACCGTGATGCCCCCCGGGCACTCCGATCTCCGGAAATGAACGTCCGCTAACCTCCTTACCAAACATGAACGTGCTGACTCGGGTCAGATCGGTTTGATACGCGAGCGCCAGCAGATCGAACATTAGACGCGCATGTGCCTCGAAGGTGCCCGGGATACCGACTGGCTGCTCAACAACCGGCACCTCTCGGTCGCTCTGTTCTTCCGCCCGCTGGATCCTGCGTTCCACGTCCCGGACCGCGTCCAGGTACTGCGCTAACTTAAGACGGTCGCCCGCTCCAAGACGCCGCTCCAGCACGTTGGTCTCAGCAGTCACGAAATCCAAGATGCTTCGATCTTGACGCAACCGCGCAAGCCGCGCCGCTGTGTCTGTGCTGTCGGCGGCACCGAACAGCCGCTCAAACACGGCGCGTGGATTGTTCTCCATCGGCAGTGGAGTCGTGGGATTTCGCCACGCGATCGTGTTGGCATAGGCGCAGCTATAACCTTGGTCGCACGCTCCCAGCACCTCCACCGAGTCAACCGCCAACTCGAGAGAGGCCAACTGGGTTTCCTTGCCCAGCTCCAGCGCCGCGATCTGGTCCATCGACACGCCCGCGCGGATATCGGGCCCTTCGGTTTTCTTGGCGTGCACGCCGGTCAGCCAGGTGGCCGCCGCTCTGGCATGATCGCCCACCCCTTCACCCTCCAGCGGTATCGCCGGCTTGTCGGCCAGTCCACTGAGCACGCAGACCCGGTCTCGAACCGACTCAAGCGGCTTCAGAATCGGTGAGAGCTCAAGCGCCGTTCCTTCAGCAGGCGGTATCCACGCTCGCATCTCGACCCCGTTCGGAACGTAGATAGCGCCAAGGCGCTTGACCGGCTGTGCCGCAGTCGCACGCAACGCCGAGAGCGCCGGTACCATGCCGTCCAGCAACGGCAGAGCCAAGGTCGCTCCAATACCGCGTAACATCGTTCGACGAGGGAGATACCGTTTTGTGATGATCATGGATCCTCCACACTACCCAAGGGTGCATCATCGGCGCGGCGCATCTGGAACGGCACGCTCTCGACGATACCTAGGATCAGTGACGACCAGCGGTGTGCCTCAGGCTCAGCGTCGCGTACGATCTGTCGCACCACCGGTGCATCATAGAACTCAAGGCCGCGACCAAGGGCATAGGTCAAGAGCTTCTCGGTCACCGTGCGGGTGAACTCGCCGGCCCAAGGCTCGGTGAGCAACGCCGCGCGAAACGCCGCTGGACTGTCAAACGCCGCCCCGTCCGGGAGGGTTCCAGTGGCGTCGATCAGGTTATCTGTACCACCATCAGTTGCGCGCCACCGGCCGACCGCATCGAAATTTTCAAGTGCGAATCCGAGGGGATCGATCCGCGCGTGGCAGCTCGCGCAAACGGGGTTTGCCCGATGCTGGGCCATACGCTCGCGCATACCAGCAGTCTGCTCCCGATCCGGAGATTCTTCAAGACCCGGTACGTCCGGTGGAGGCGGCGGTGGCGGTGCACCGAGCAGGTTCTCCAAAAGCCACTTTCCCCGCAAAACCGGTGAGGTGCGGTGCGGATACGAAGTCACCGTCAACAGACTCCCTTGACCGAGCAGACCCGCCCGTCGATCGTCTGGCCAAGTCACGCGACGAAAGTGATTGCCATACACGTTCGGAATCCCGTAATGGCGTGCCAACCGTTCGTTCACGAACGTGTAGTTTGCGCTGAGTAGATCACGCACGCTGCGGTCACCGCGGAGCTGGTCGTCAAAAAACATCTCCGTCTCGCGGCGGAACGCCGTGCGGAGATTATCGTCGAATTCCGGGAATTGTGTGGCGTCCGGCGCCACCGACTGCAAGTTGCGCAGATAGAGCCACTGGCCGGTAAAATTCTTGACCAGCGCACCCGATCGCACATCGCTCAGCATACGCCGCACCTGCCGTTCCAGCACCACTGGATCTGAAAGGCGTTCATTGACTGCCAAGTCAAGGAGTTCCGCATCGGGAATGCTGCTCCAGAGGAAAAAAGACAGTCGCGAGGCCAAGTCGAGGTCACTGATGCGGTAGGGACTGCTTGGGGTCACGGTCGCTGGTTGTTCCTCAATCCGAAACAGGAACTTCGGCGAGACCAAGATCGCTTCAATGACCCAACGGATCCCGTCTTCGAATTCACCGGTGCGGCGACCGGCATCGTAAGTGGCCAACAGAGAGTCAACATCCTCGTCCGTGGCAGGACGGCGATACGCACGTGTGGCAAGCGCCGTCACGATCTGCCGAGCACACCGCCGCGCGTCGGTCCCCCCCGTGGCAGACGGATAACAGACGAAGATTCGCCCGCGCGCTGGTGTGTCCGCCGGCACCAAGCCATCGTAGGGTCCCAAGATCTCAATCTGGTCCACCGCCGGATCGTTCGGGTATAACGTGTACGCGAAGCTCGTGATGGGCGGTCGCGATGGCCGCGCGTCAACGGGCAGCGACTGGCCGATATTTCCGACGAACGACACTCCTACTAGCCGCGTTCCGGACAGCACCGGCAACCGGACTTCGAGCGGCGGTCGGTCACCTAAAGCAAACGTTGCCACCAGTTTCCGGTCCACTCGGATTTCGAGTTGATGTGGCGCACGGGCCCGGCCTCGTAGGTTAACTTTCAGCAGATACTCGCCATCCAATGGAAAGTGATGCCGGACAGCGAGGCCACCACGGGAACCGAACGGCAGGTTGTCGCTGACACGGCCATCCTGCGCCAGTAGGGGCGAAGTTTTGTAGATGGCGGTGGTAGGCCGTAACGTCGGGTCACCAACGGCCTGACGACTGATCTTCGCCGCCGCCAATAGATAACGTTCGAGCAACCCTGGAGACAGCGACAACACATCGCCAATGTTGTCGAACCCGTAGCCAGATTCGTCAGCCGGCAGCAATTCTCGGCCATCGACCTCGAGCCCAAGCAAATCACGAACCGAGTTCGCATACTCGGCGCGATTTAAACGATGGGCAACTGGCCGTCCCGGGTCTGGGCTGGCCAACGCAGCCTGATCAAGCGCCGTCTCAAAATACGAAACCAACGCGGTGTAAGTCGCCGCATCAGGCCGCGGTCGTGGCGGAGGCGGCATCATCCCGGTCCGAAGCTTCCCCGCAACCTTCTCCCACAGCGCCGGGTCACGACTCACCTCGCCAGGTTCGGCGTCATCCA
>DQEK01000194.1 GCA_003533545.1 Acidobacteriota bacterium
GTTGCGAGCTACCACGACATCTACTCCATGGAACCGGCCAGCCAGGTGATGATATTCGGCCAATCTCGATAAATCCCCAGACCTGCCCGTGTCGGCGGTTTCTCCAGGCCACACCACCGTGCTCACGGCCGTTGCCGAGCCTGGACCATGCACCCCCACCGCTGACCACATCGACGTTCGATCCTCAACCGTGACCTCCTCGGTAAACACAAATTCACGGAGACGGTCAACCAGCCAAGACGTGGTACTCGTATGCACGTCTAGCAGCAGCCCCTCGCCAAGATCGAGGACCAACATGTCTGCTGCCATGCGACCCTGTGGTGTGAGATAAGCAGCATAGCAGCCGTCTCCGGGTGACAGCGCCGCGATGTCGTTCGTCAACAACCCCTGCAGGTAGGAAGCGCGATCAGCGCCCAGGATCACGAGCTTGCCGCGGTCCGAACGATCAACAAACACCGAAGTGCTGCGAGCGGCGACGTAGACGTCAGTCATGAATCCTCGGCAGCGCCCATCGAAGCAGGGTCAGGAACGCTCGAAATGATATGCTTCACGGAATGCGCGTCTCAGCGTATTTTACCCTCGCTACGTTCGTGCTCACCGCGCCGTGTGCCGCCGCCCAACAGGCCGCTCCGTCCCCGGGGGTGTCCACTTTCAACGTGTTCCTCGGTTCAAACTTCATCGGGTTTGAACACGTCGAGGTGAGCCGCGATGACAACGGATGGACCATCCGATCACAGGGAGACCTATCACTGCCAGTTGATCTACAGAATCAACTGTTCCAGGTCGAGTACGACGAACAGTGGCGTCCCCGGGTATTGAGGATCGTCGCTATTCGCGCGAACACCCCATATTCCTGGAGCACGACCTTCAGTGACTCCGGTTCAACCAGCGAGTTACAGCAGGGCGAAGAACGGGTCCAACTTACTGAAAAGACGCCGCCAGGTTCCATTGTGCTACCCGAATACTTCTTTGGCGGGTACGAGGCGCTGGCAGCTCGTTTGGCTACGGCTGGAATCGGCGACGAGATCCCAATCTTTGTGCCTCCGCAAGGGGTTACGGTCGCCAGACTGGAACAGATACTCCCCCAGCAGATGGAAACGGCCTCAACGATCATCGATGCCCGGATGCATCGCGTCTCGCTTCTGAACGCTGCGGCCCCATTAGCGGCCGAAATTTGGACGGATGCTCGTCACCGCCTACTGAGGGTGTCAATTCCAAGGGTGGGACTTGACGTCGCACGAGAGGACATTGTCTTGGCATCGTCCCGCGTCCGAACGGTAACCCATGCGGGAGACGAGGACACCCGTATCCAGAGCCGCGGATTCTCTTTGGCGGCCACCGTGACGGCACCAGTCCACCGGCCGAAACCGGAAACTGGCTGGCCTGCGGTGCTGCTGGTACCCGGAACCGATAGCACCGACCGGGATGGAACCCTAGCGGGAGTGCCAGTGCTTGGGCAAGTGGCAAACGACCTCGCCGACGCCGGATATCTCACGTTACGGTACGACAGACGAGGCACCGGCCAGAGCGGAGGACGCGGTGAGTCTGCTACGTTCGACAGCCACACCGACGACGCTAGAGCGCTGGTGCGCTACCTCGATAGACGAGACGACGTAAACAAAGAGCTGATCACCTTGGTCGGTTACGCCGACGGCGGGTGGCTCGCCATGGAGGTCGCTCGCCGCGAGAACCGCGCCGATCGCCTAGTGCTGGTGGGCACTCCCAGCGGAACTGGCGCAGACTGGGTCCTGGAGCAGCAACGCACGATGCTTGACCGCCTCGGCGTGGCGGACGCGGAGCGCGCCGAAACAATAGCCCTGCAACAACGTGTCCACGAGGCGGTGCTGGGCGAGGGACCGTGGACGGGAGTGCCAGAGACCACACGGCAGCGCGCCGAAACCCCCTGGTTCCGAAGTTTGCTTGAATTCGATGCAAACGACACTCTTCGCCGGACAAGGCAGCCACTGTTGATCGCCCGCGGCGATCGGGACGATCAGGTGGGACCGCACCACGCACAGCGTCTCACCCAAGTCGCCCGAGAACGTCGACGGAATACAACCATGGAAGCGGTGACGCTTACGGAACTCGACCAGCTACTCACCGAGCCCCCCCTCGATGACTCATCGTCCTACGACGGTCTTGCAGAGCGCACCGTCAGCCGATCGTTCGTGGACACTCTCACCACGTGGCTGGCGAGTTTACCCTAGGATTTCTGGCACGATGTCCGCCAACGGCATGTGGATACTTCGTTCGGCCGAAAACGCTGAAGGCGGTCCCTATGTGTTTCGGATGACCCCGGGTCGGGTACGAACCCTTGGTAGAGGGCCACGCGCCGACTTCGTACTGGATGCCGCACTCGTTTCCAGAACGCACTGCCGCCTCGTGGTCGTCGGCAACGAGTTGATCGTGGAAAACCTTGGTAGCACAAACGGCACGTTCGTTAATGATCGGTCGGTCGAACGCGCCACACTGAAAACGGGGGACCGCCTCCGAGTCGGCCGAGTCGAGCTGGACATCTCATCCGGCGGGGATCTTTCACAGACACCTTCTGAATCATGACCGGTGTCTCAGCCAAAACGAGGAAAGCGATCCCACATCCGACGACCCGCCCATGGGTCGTTCGCGTTTCAAGAACCAAACTGCATTTCGCTTGGCGCATGCTCTAAAGGAAAGGCCTGCCAGTGGCGTTGTGGCCTACGGGTTGTGCTGCTAATCCGTTGGGTCTACTTCCGTGGGGTCGAGGGACGGATCTCAACACGACTTGGAAGACTACGAGGAGGATGCCGGAGCAGGTCGACCACCGCTTGCGCAACATCGGCTCCAGACAGCTTCCACCCGGATCCGGACGAAGGCGCGTTGCCAGCGAATTCGGTGTCGACCGACCCAGGCGAAATACAACTGACTCGAATCCCGTCGTGACGAACCTCCTGCATCAGCGATTCCGTCAACGCATTAAGGCCGGCTTTCGACGCGCAGTAGGCGCTCCCGCCAGAAAAGGGATGTGTCGCCGCGAGGCTACTCACATTAATAATCCACCCCCCACCGTGTTCCCGCATCACAGGAATGGCCGCTCGACAGCAATAGAAAACACCCGACAGGTTCGTATCGACCATTTCCCGCCACGCGTCGGTGGTCAGCTCGGCGAGTGGCGCGAACCGGCCGACTCCGGCGTTGTTGATCAGAAAGTCCAGCCTCCCAAATTGCTCCACAGACGTCTGAACCAGACGGCGGGCCTGTTCCGAATCGCGCACATCCACCACGGCGGTAGTGACCGTGCTGTTCATTGCTCCTGGTTCGGCACGAATCCGGGACGATGCCGACGCGAGCGCGTCCACAGATCGTCCGCAGATCAAGACGTCCGCGCCAGCCACCCTGAGCGCAATCGCCGTAGCGAGACCGATCCCCCGCGAACCGCCAGTGACAACGGCCGAACGCCCCTCAAGGTCCAACATATCCATCATTAGTCCGGTTGCTCAGTTGGCTGGAATACGCGCGGTGTCGCGATCTGACCAAACAGACGAGATCATCAACGACCCGCGGCCTGCTATCTTA
>DQEK01000095.1:0-4130 GCA_003533545.1 Acidobacteriota bacterium
CGGGTGGTTCGACGGCGGGTCTGCGGTCAGTGTGGAAACGTCACGAGTGTTGCCGCTGGGATGGAACGTCGATGCGCGAAGTGCGGTGGCGAGCTCGTAGTCCGGAGTGACGACGCTGAATCGACCGTTCGGGAACGGCTGCGAGTCTATGCCGAGGAGACCCACCCGTTGGTCGACTACTATTCAGGCCGCCCGGCCTTTCGTAGCGTCGATGGGAACCAGCCAGCGACGATTGTTGAGACGGCGCTGGGCGAAGCGGTTCACGACATCCTGGGGGCGTCGACGGTCGTCGGCGCCGCATCGGAAGGTTCGACTGGATGATCGTGCGAAAGTCACCAGCCGAGTTGGAACGGATGCGAGCAGCCAACGCGGTGGTCGCGTCTGTGCTGGCCGAGCTCCGGAAGCTTGTGGCGCCGGGGGTTTCGACTCAGGACCTTGATGCCGTGGCCGAACGACAGATTCACGAAGCGGGTGCGGTGCCGGCGTTCAAGGGTTACCACGGATACCCTGCGACGCTGTGTGCTTCCGTGAATGAAGCGGTAGTGCACGGGATTCCATCGGAGACGCCCTTGGTTGCTGGCGACATTGTGTCGCTTGATATGGGGGTCCTACTTGACGGATTCTACGGCGATTCGGCCATCACGGTTCCAGTCGGTCAGGTGCCGGTCCGCACGACCGAGCTGCTTAGGGTAACGCACGAGTCGCTCGAACGTGGTATCGAGCAGGTGAGAGTGGGTGGCCATGTGTCCGATATCGGCCATGCGGTGCAGAAGCACGTCGAGGCGAACGGGTTCGCAGTAGTTAGGGAATTCGTCGGGCACGGTATTGGCACGGAGCTGCATGAAGAGCCGCAGATTCCGAATTATGGAAAGCCTGGGCGCGGATCTGAGCTGAAGGCCGGTATGGTGTTTGCGATTGAACCGATGGTAACCATGGGCGGGCCGGCCGTACGTGTGCTCGGCGACAACTGGACGGCGGTCACTCGAGACGGCAGTTTAGCCGCGCACTTTGAACACACGGTCGTGGTTAGTGAGGTTGGACCAGAAGTACTGACACAGATAGCCGAGTCGGATGCGATCGTGAATGCGGGCGCGGGGGACGACGCTCCGGTTGATGAATCGGCATCGTCGCTACGAGGCTGAGGGGTGCACGCCGATGGAAATTTCAACTGCGGGCCGGTCGTCGACGTTCCGCGGCGTGGTGGAAGAACGGTTGCCGGATGCGCTTTTCAGGGTGCGACTTACCGAAGCGAGCCGTCGAATCGTTGCCCACGTCGATGCAACACCGCGTCGCAACTTCATGCGGCTTCTACCGGGCGACCGAGTGACAGTGGAACTGGCGGTGCGAAATCGGGCGCGCGGCCGAATTACTAGGCGCGAGGGTGCGGAATGAAGGTCAGGGCATCGGTCAAGCGGATGTGTGACAAGTGCAAGGTGGTTCGGCGATCAGGGGTGGTCCGTGTCGTCTGCCCGAATCCGAAGCACAAACAACGGCAAGGGTGAGGCGGAACCATGGCTCGAATCGCAGGCGTCGATCTTCCTCGGACCAAGCGCATTGAAACGGGTTTGACCTACATCTACGGCATTGGTGATCACCGCGCTGGAGTGATTCTCCAGGAGGCGGGCGTGGATCCGAATGTGCGTATCAAGGATCTGTCTGAAGACGAAGTGCGTAAAATCGCACAGGTCATTGAGGAACAGGGCCGCGTCGAGGGGGACCTTCGGAAACAGACCACCATGGACATCAAGCGGTTGATGGAAATTGGCTGCTTCCGTGGTTTGCGCCATCGCCGGAATCTTCCGGTTCGCGGCCAGCGCACCCATACTAACGCCCGTACTCGGAAAGGACCGAGGAAGGGGGCGGTGGCCAAGAAAAGGACCGAGTAATTTTTGGCAAGGGTTCCTGAGGACACGGGACCAGGTTGAGCTGTTCCTATGAGTACAGGGTTGGTCGAGAAAGGACCGTTTGCGAATGGCAAAGTTGGAGACAATTGACGCATCGATTCCACCGCCGAAGAAGCCTGCGGGGAAGCGAAAGAAGACGTTCAAGAAGAAGCGTGAGAAACGCGTTGTCCATCATGGAATCGTGCACATCCAAGCGTCATTCAACAATACGATTATTACGATCGCGGACACCGAGGGTGCCGTCGTTGCATGGTCGAGTGCTGGGGGTATTGGGTTCAGAGGTTCTCGAAAGGGCACGCCGTTTGCTGCGACGCAGGCCGCCACTAGGGCCGGCCATGGTGCCAAGGCTGTCGGCATGCGCACCGTCGACGTACAAGTGAAGGGTCCGGGTGGTGGCCGCGAGTCGGCGATCCGCGCCCTGCAGGCATCGGTTGGCCTCAGTGTGAAGTCGATTCGTGATGTCACTCCTATTCCACACAACGGTTGCCGTCCACCGAAACGACGTCGGGTCTAAATACGCCGACAGGGAGAACGACGAGCATGGCACGATACGCAGGCCCCGCGTGCAGACTTTGCCGGCGGGAGGGCATGAAGCTCTTCCTGAAGGGCGAGCGCTGCTATGCGGAAAAATGCGCCATTGAAAAACGTAACGTCCCTCCGGGACAACAGGGACGGCGGCGGCGTCCCAACAAGGTGATGGGCTACGGGTCGCAGCTTCGAGAGAAGCAGAAGGTAAAACGGACCTACGGCGTGCTTGAGAGCCAGTTCCGCCGGTATTTCGCTGCGGCCGAGCGTCAGCGTGGTATTACGGGCGAGACGTTGCTGCAGTTGCTTGAGCGTCGACTCGACAATGTTGTGTATCGCGTCGGCTTGGCGACCTCCAGACCGCAGGCTCGCCAATTGGTGCTTCACGGGCATGTGCGGGTCAATGGCAAACGTGCTGATATCCCGTCGTATTCGCTGAAGGCGGGGGATTCGATCACCGTGCGGGAACGTAGCGCTAAAAAAGTCTCGATCCTGCATGCCATGGAAGAGGTCAAAGGTCGGGGTGTCCCTGACTGGTTAGAGTTCGATGCCAGTACGTTGACCGGTCGGGTGGCGTCGTTGCCGACGCGAGACCAGATCAACCTACCGGTTGAGGAGCAGCTGATTGTCGAACTGTATTCGAAGTAGGAATCGACCCGTACGAGCGATGCGAACACCGCCCGGGCATGAACCGGTCAGTGCCGGACATAGAAAGGATTAACTCGATGTTGTGGAAAGGCTTCCAGCGACCGAAGCGGCTAGAGTTCGATGCCGAGACGCTGACTGATCGGTTCGGCCGATTCTATGCCCAGCCGTTCGAGCGAGGTTTCGGAACGACGATCGGGAACGCGTTGCGTCGGGTGCTGCTCTCGGCCATCGAGGGTGCGGCGGTCACGAGCGTGAGGATCGACAAGGTGCTTCACGAGTTTTCGCCAATTCCTGGGGTGGTGGAGGATGCGACGGACATCATCCTGAACCTCAAACAGGTTCCTATCAAGCTGCACTCTGACCAGACGAAGACCATGTATCTGCGTGCCGACAAGGCGGGTGAGGTCAAAGCGGCCGATCTCGAGGTCGATGGCGACGTCGAGATCCTCACCCCGGACTTACACATCGCGACAGTGGCCGACGGCGGCTCGTTGCACATGGAGATGCGTGTGAAGCAGGGTCGGGGCTATGTATCCGCAGACAAAAACTTCGACGAAGATCTTGGGATTGGTTGGATTCCGGTAGATTCGGTCCATTCGCCGGTGCGTAAGGTGAATTATTTGGTCGAGGCGGCCAGGCTCGGTCAGACGACTGATTATGACAAGTTGACGGTTGATGTGTGGACCGACGGGTCGGTGACGGCGCAAGATGCGATTTCTTTGGGCGCCAAGTTGGTGAGAGACCACCTGAGCATATTTATCAATCTTGAGGATCCGGTTGAGTCATTAGGTGATTCTGAGGGCGAATTGGCGCCGTCCGACGCCAACGAGCATCTTGACAATAGTGTCGAAGAACTCGAACTGTCGGTGCGGTCGTACAACTGCCTCAAGAACGCGAATATACGTACGATTCGAGAGCTGGTGCAGAAGACCGAGCCTGAGATGCTGCGGACGAAAAATTTCGGACGCAAGTCGCTTAACGAAATTAAGAAGATCCTAGGGGGCATGGGACTCGGTCTGGGGATGCGCTTCGAGCAGCCAGTTGAGCCAGTTG
>DQEK01000095.1:4457-4613 GCA_003533545.1 Acidobacteriota bacterium
CAGTTGAGCCAGTTGAGCCAGTTGCCGCTGAGGAAGACCTCTAGTTCGTTCCGGATACCGACCTAGAGAGATTTAGGGAAGACGGTAAACATGCGTCATCGAGTAGCGCACCGAAAACTAGGACGGGTGACTGAACACCGTACCGCCACCCTCAGA
>DQEK01000013.1:0-667 GCA_003533545.1 Acidobacteriota bacterium
GCCAACCAAACCCGGACTGAGCTACTTACCATGTATCCCTATCGCACAGAGTGAAACCACCCACGGGACGGAGCCCGCGGGCACCCCTTATTTAGACGCTTTCAGTCAGTCGGCGGCCGGTGTAAGCGCCGCCAACATCCTTGTAGGTCAGGCTGCCACCTTCGAGGTACACCTCTATGTGACCACCACGGAGGCGGCCTCGGATCAATTCCTCTGCCAACGGGTCCTCAACATAACGCTGAATTGCGCGTCGCAATGGACGCGCGCCGTAGGACCGATCCTTGCAGGTCACATCGATGACCCAGTCGATTACCTCCGGCGTCAACGAGATGTGGAGTTTCCGATCAACCAAGTGTTCGTTCAATCGCCCAACGAGCATTGAAGTGATCCGCCGTAGATCGTCATCGAGTAACGCATCGAAAACGATGATCTCGTCAACACGATTAACAAACTCCGGATTAAACGTCCGTTTGACCTCGCCCAGCACCATCTCCTTAATGCTCCGCGCAGTCTCATCGACGTCTGAGGGTCGGAATCCCAACGAGGTCTGTTTCTGTATAAAGCGGGCCCCAATGTTGGACGTCATGATGACAATCGCGTTCTTGAAGCTAACGCGATTCCCTAGCCCATCGGTCAAGTGGCCGTCTTCGAACACCTGCAATAAGAT
>DQEK01000013.1:1071-8390 GCA_003533545.1 Acidobacteriota bacterium
TCGGTAAGTTGGCCCCCTTCTTCGTACCCGACATACCCCGGTGGCGAACCGATGAGCTTCGAAACCGAGTGCTTTTCCATGTACTCGGACATGTCGAACCGAATCAGCGCGGAATCACTACCAAACAACGAATTTGCCAAGGCACGAGCCAACTCAGTCTTACCAACCCCGGTAGGTCCGAGAAACACGAAACTGCCCACTGGGCGATTGGGTGACTTTAGCCCGGCTCGAGAACGGCGAATGGCTCGTGCCAGTGCCGAGACGGCGCGCTCTTGACTGATTACCCGTCGGTGAAGTTCCGCCTCCATACGAAGAAGCTTGTCGCTTTCGTCCCGATTGACAGAGGTGAGCGGCACGCCTGTCCAACTGGAAACCACCTCGTCGATGTCCTGCTTCTCCACTTCGACCGTCCGCGACCCGGCCTTAACGTCGAACTTCTCTCGCACGTACTGGAGGCTCTCGCGCGCAATAACCTCTTGTTCCTTGAAAAACTGAGCCTTCTCGTAGTCCTTCTGGGCCGCGGCGTTCTCCATCTGCTCGACCGCTACCCTGATGTTACGGTTGATGTCCCCAAACTCTTCGCTGAGCCCTGCCTCCCGTAGCTTGACGCGGGACCCAGCCTCGTCGAGCAAATCGATCGCCTTGTCTGGCAGAAAACGCTCCGTGATATAGCGGCTAGATTGGTAAACCGCCGACTCCAGCGCCTCCGGCGTGTACTCGACGTGATGAAAGTCTTGGTAGCGGTCCTTAACGCCCAACACCACCTCAAGCGCCTCGGTCTCGCTGGGCGGCTCCACCTTCACCGGTTGGAAGCGTCGTTCCAACGACCGATCCTTCTCGATGTGTTTGCGATACTCCGCTGGGGTCGTCGCGCCGATACAACGAATCTCGCCTCTCGAAAGCGCCGGTTTCAGAATGTTCGCGGCGTCGAGTGATCCTTCGGCTGACCCGGCACCCACAAGCGTGTGCAATTCATCGATGAAGACAATGATGTCGGAGTTCTCTATCAGTTCCTTCGCGATCGCCTTCAGCCGCTCTTCAAACTGGCCACGGTACTTGGTACCGGCAACGACCAACGAAATGTCAAGCGATAGCAACCGCTTGTCAGCCAAGAAGTGCGGCACGTCGCCGTGCACGATTCGCTGCGCGAGCCCCTCCACGATGGCCGTCTTGCCGACCCCCGGTTCCCCGATCAGCACCGCGTTGTTCTTGGTCCGTCGGCAGAGCACCTGCTGCAACCGTTTCAACTCGGCAGCCCGACCCACCAAGGGATCGAGTCGATTCTCCATTCCGCGCTTAGTCAGATCTCGGGAAAACTCGGCCAGTAACGGAGTCTCCTTGACCCGTGTCACAGTCGTCTTCTCATTCAACAACTGCACGGTGTCCTCACGCACCGTGTTCAACCGCATCCCCTTTTCAACTAGAATCGAGGCGGCAACGCAACGCTCCTCGCGGAGGATCCCGAGCAACAGATGCTCGGTCCCAACATAGTTGTGCAACAACCGGTCCGCCTCCTCGGCGGCAAAATGCAATACTCGTTTTGTTTCCGTACTGAACGGAATCTCTACAGAGGTAGAGACCTTCTCACGCGAGATCGTACGACCCTCGATGTCCTTCCGGATAACATCGAGCGACAGATGGGACCGAGCGAAGATACGGCTCGTCATCCCCTTACCTTCGCGGATCAATCCGAGCAGCAGGTGTTCGGTCTCGATCGAAATGCTGCCGAGTTGACTTGCCTCATAGCGGGCAAAAAACAACACTCGGCGTGCACGCTCGGTATAGCGTTCGAACATGAAGTGAACCTACCAACAGAACGAACGGCCGGTCCCACCGGCCGCTGCCAGCATTATAAGGCAAAGTGTTGACAGCCGAGATTTGGTCGATGACCAAAAGTGCCAAAATCACAGGGGTTTAGAGACCCTACAGAACAGTCAAAGCAGCCGACGGACCAGGTCAGACGGGTCGCAAACGTCCCCCCTCCAGTCTCACTACGCGGTCACATGATTCGGCCAAGTTCACGTTGTGGGTAGCAATGATCGAAGTTAACCCGTGTTTCGCGTGCATACGGCGTAGCAGTCCTTGCAGTTCTTTACCAGTCTCCTCGTCGAGGTCCCCAGTCGGCTCGTCAGCAAGCAGCAACGCTGGTTGGGTCACGAGCGCTCTTGCTACCGCTACTCGCTGCCTTTCACCGCCGGAAAGCATCCCGGGCCGATGGCTGATCCGTTCGAAGAGGCCCACCTCCTCTAAGAGCGATACCGCACGGGACTCCGCCTCGCTCGGCAGCACTCGGGCGATGCGCAGGGGCATGGCGACGTTCTCCGTCGCTGTGAATTCTGAGAGCAAATGATGAAACTGAAACACGAATCCGACACGCCGATTTCGAAACGTGACCCGTGCAGCATCGCCGACGGTCGCAATGTCCGTGTCACCGATCAAAATCGTGCCTGCGTCAATGCCATCGAGTCCACCGACCACCTGCAACAAAGTGCTCTTGCCCACGCCGGACGCACCAACTACGGCAACCATCTCCCCCTGCTCGACAGCAAGGTCGAGCCCGCGCAGCACAACCAGCTGTCTTGTACCCACGGTATACGTCTTGGTGAGCCCTTGAACCGAGACAAAGGACATTGCGATGCCTACTGATGTCTCAACGCCTCTGCAGGCTCAAGACCGGAAGCCCGCCGCGACGCAGGTATGGTAGCAAGCAGGCATATGAGGATCGCAGCGGCCCCCACAAGAACGATCTCAAGCGGACCAATCCGAAACGGCACCCAGGAGATCGGATACACATCGCCCGGAATCTGAATCAACTGATACCGGTCGGCCACATAAGACACAGCCAGCCCGCCGACTATCCCTACCAGTGTCCCGACCACGCCAATAATTCCACCCTGCAATACGAAAATTCTACGAATACTCCGACCGCCAGCTCCCATCGTCTTCAAAATTGCAATATCCCGGCTCTTCTCCATCACCAGTAGAATCAACGACGCCACGATGTTGAGCGCGGCCACCGCCATAATCAGCCCGATGCTGATTGAAATCGCCATCTTCTCAAGCCACAGAGCCGAAAAGAGTGCTCGGTTCAATTGTCCCCAGTCCTCCGCCCAATACCCTGCACCAAGGGTCTCCGGAACGACACGAGCAACGGCAGCGGCGTCGTTAAGGTCCGCTACACGAAGTTCCATCAAGTCAACTCGGTCCTTCCTGAACAATCGCCCTGCAACGTCGAGCGCGACGAACCCATAAGCATTGTCGTACTCGTACAATCCGAGACTGAAAACACCAACCACCCTAAGCCTCTGCAACCGTGGAACTAATCCCATTGGTGACAACGTCGCACTCTGTGGAGAAAGAACCGAGAACTCATCGCCCACGGACACTCCTAGCCGCAAGGCCAGTTCTTCCCCGACGACCACCCCACCGAGAACACCCTCATACGCCTTCGCCACGTCCTGAAGACTGCCGCGGATAACTGAGTCGTCAACATCCGTCACTTGGGCCTCAAGCGTCGGGTCAATGCCCTTGATGGAGATGAAAGCATTGGTCCCAGATGAAGACGCAACCGCCTGCCCAAGGATCGAGGGCGCAGCTCCAAGCACGCCCGGAACGGTCATCAACAGGGCCGTTTCTGACCGGTAGTCGTCGAACCCACCGCCAGCGATTTTATGCACGTAAACGTGCGCCTGCGCACCGATGAGCTTGTCTCGAATGTCTTCCTGCATCCCCGTCATCAGCGCGAGCGCAATGACGAGTGCCATCACGCCGACTGCAACACCGGACGCGAAGATAAACGCCTGCCGACGCCGGGCGAGAAGATACCGGGTCGCGACGTACCATTCGAAAGACAGGCTCATGACTGGAAATGCAAGTTACAAGTCACTCTCATGAGGTATTTCGGAGTTACATCCGGTAACTGTTAGCACCACATATTCAATCAGTCGAACCTGCAAGACGCTCACCGTCTGCCGTATTGTCGGTCGACTCATCAAGCATGTGCTGCTCCGTCGAGGCCCTCGACCGCATGAGAGGGAATAGGATCACGTCGCGAATTGACGGGCTGTCGGTCAGGACCATCACTAGGCGGTCGATGCCGACCCCCTCTCCCGCAGTCGGTGGGAGGCCGTACTCCAGGGCACGGATGTAATCCTCGTCCATCTCGTGCGCCTCTAAATCGCCCGCGGCGCGGTCACGAAGCTGTGCCTCGAATCGGTTCCGTTGCTCAAGAGGATCGTTCAATTCGCTGAAGGCATTAGCCAACTCCATCCCGACCACGAACAACTCAAATCGCTCGACCGTTTCCAAATCGCCGTCACACTGTTTCGACAACGGAGAGACCTCCGTCGGAAAATCGTACACAAACGTCGGCTGCACCAGGCCACGTTCACAAAGCGCTTCAAAGATAGCCACCGTGATCTTTCCCGCACCCTGGTCATCCCTCGGTTCGAGGCCAATGCGAACGGCGAGGGCGGCAACACTACGCCGATCCCGTAGCTCGGCCTCAGACACCGTAACCCCAAGTTTCTCTGAAAGCGAGTCGCATACCGCCTGCCTGAGACGCACGCGGCGAAAGGGCGGAGAGAACGACACCGTCTCATCTTTGAAGCTAACCTTTTCGCTACCCGTCGCCGTGCGCGCGACAAACGCCAGCAGCTCCTCGGTCACTGTCATTAGATCCTGACACCGGCTATAGGCCTGGTAGAACTCGAGCATCGTGAACTCAGGGTTGTGCTGTGTCGAAATCCCCTCATTCCGAAAGTTCCGGTTGATCTCAAAAACCCGTTCGACACCGCCAACAACTAGACGCTTGAGGTATAGTTCCGGCGCTACGCGCAGAAAGAGGCGCATGTCCTGGGCGTTGTGATGCGTGATAAATGGCCGCGCCAACGCGCCACCAGCCACCGCATGCATCATCGGCGTCTCAACCTCGAGAAACCCTCGATCGACCAAAAAGGCCCTGACAGACGAGAGCACGGAAGCCCTGACCTCAAACACCCGCCTGGATTCCGGGTTGACAATAAGATCTACGTAGCGCTGTCGGTATCGCGTTTCTATGTCCGTCAGCCCGTGCCATTTCTCCGGTAGCGGCACGAGGCACTTAGCCAAAAACTCGAGACAGCCGGCCCAAACCGACAACTCCCCAGTCCGTGTCCGGAACAGATACCCTTCGACGCCGACGTGGTCGCCGATATCTAGGAGTCCAGCGACAGCAAAATCGCGTTCCGATAGGGCATCCTTTCGCACATAGACCTGAAGTCGAAAAACACCGTCTGAGATAACGAGGAACCCGGCCTTACCGAAATTTCTAATAACCAGAATGCGCCCGGCGACCCTCGTTTCGGGTCGCTCAGACTCAAGATGCTCGCCCGCGGTCTCACCGTGAGTCTTCACGACCGATGACACCGTGTCAGTGCTGCGAAAGGTATGAGGATAGGGCTGGACGCCGAGGTCGACGAGCGCCGCCAGGTTTGCGCGGCGTTGAGCAAGTTGATCGTTAGTTCGCGGTTCGGACATGATTCATTCACGGCCCTTCAGGGTCGTTGTCGAGCGCGCACTTGACGCCGTCCAGCACACCGTTAACGAAGCTGGCCGACTGCTCGCCGCTGAACGCCTTGGCCAACTCGATGGCCTCGTCAATAACTACGGCCGGCGGCGCATCGCCGACCAGCAACTCATAGACCCCTAAACGTAAAACCACGCGGTCGACAACCGCCATCCGGGACAGGCGCCAGTTCTCGGCGGCGGCCTGGATAAGCGGGTCGACCCGCTCCAAATCAGCAATGGTTCCACGCAGCAAAGAAGCGGCAAACGCCCGGCGGGACGCGGGTGCTGGGTGCTCCTCCCAGTAACGTTCCAGAGCCGCATCGAGATCGGCTCCTACTACGCCACCCACTTCCCGCTGATACAGCAGTTGCAGTGCCGCCACACGACCGCCGTGGCGCTCGTCCCGCCTTGAACCCACCGCACTCAACCGGTCTGCCCCGCTGCAGGTGGGGGCCACTGCCGAAACAAGTGAATCATCGAGAGCACTGCCTCAGCCGCTTCGCGCCCCTTGTTCGAGGCCCCTGGTCCAGCCCGCGCCAAAGCCTCCTCAGCGGAGTTGGTCGTCAACACCCCGAAACTCATGGGCACCCCACTGTCCATTGCCGCCCTGGTGAGACCGTGAGCGACCGCTGCGGCGATGAAATCGAAATGCGGAGTCTCACCTCGGATCAGGCACCCCAATCCGATAACGGCTTCCACCCCACCGAACACCGCGAGACGACGTGCAGCCTGAGGAATTTCAAATGCCCCAGGGACCGTGGCAACTACGATTTGTGCATCAACCACGCCAGCTTCATGCAAGGCGTCCACCGCCGCGTCGCGTAACGGGTTGGTAATAAAATCGTGATAGCTAGACACCACGAGGCCGACCCTAAGATCGCCGACAGCACCGGTTCCGTGCAAGGTTTCCATGAGTGACTCGTGGTACGGTCCGCCTCGTCCGGTCTCTATTTGCGCAAACCCAACTGCACTAGGACGACACACTATACCGACGGCCCATTTTGGCCACCCACCGACCACCACGGAACTGGCACTTCGTTGCGCCAGAAAGGACTCATCGATCAGGCCGAAAGGCCCCCGTAATTGATCTCACAAGACACTATCGTCCACTGAACCGAGGTTTTCTCTTCTCAAGAAATGCGCTGGTACCCTCACGCGCATCTTCGGTGCCATTCACCAGTCCAAAAGACGCCGCCTCAAACGCCAGTGCATCCGCAAGAGACATGTCTGGTCCACGACTCACCACATCCAGAATGAGTCGCACTGCGGCCGGCGCCTGCGCCGCAAGGCTCGCGGCGAGACGACCGACCTCCTCGGCAAGTAACTCGTCCGGTACGACGCGGTTGACCAGACCGATACGCCAAGCTTCATCAGCAGAGACCGGGTCACCGGTCAGTAGCATCTCGAGGGCACGGCCACGGCCGACGAGACGTGGAAGACGCTGGGTTCCTCCAAATCCCGGAATTAACCCGAGGGTGATCTCCGGTTGCCCCAACCTAGCGTTCGTTGCCGCGATTCGTAACGTGCACGCCATGGCAATCTCACAGCCGCCGCCGAGCGCGAAACCGTTCACCGCAGCAATCACGGGCTTCCCCATACCCTCGATGACGGCGCATAGACGGTGTCCCGCGTCGGCCATCTCCCGGCCAGTCGCCGGCGTGAGAACCGACAACTCGTTAATGTCGGCTCCGGCAATGAAGGCCCGGTCTCCAGCCCCAGTCAGTACGACGCAACGGATGTCGTTATCATCAGCCAAACGCCGCATCGTAGTC
>DQEK01000436.1 GCA_003533545.1 Acidobacteriota bacterium
CGCCTAACCATCACTGACCTCGGTGCCGTGAGGGTCAATCGTTTGTTGCCCCAACTTCCGTTGGCCGTTTGTGGCACAGGTGCCCTGTCCGACCGCTTTTGTTGAACGTCTGGTTTCAGTGAGTGCTAGCGGCAACTGGTTACGGCGGTATTCATCGCGCCGAATCGATCGGCGCCTTGGAATTTTCTAGGCTGTTCGGCTCGTGGTAGAGGATGCGCTTGCAACTGTCGCACTGGATCAAGGCGGTGTTCAAAAGAATCTGGTTGAATACCTGAGGGCGGAGGCGCACGTTGCACAGAGTGCAATGTCCGTTCTGGGCCGGGACCACCGCTACGCCCCCGCTGCGCTCTGCGATTCGGTCAAAAAGCTGTCGTGCCGGTTCGCCGATGGTCTCACTCAGCTTCCCGCGTTCGCCGGATGCGCTGTCGATGACTCGTTCCAGTTCAGTTCGTTCGGATTCGAAGGCGGTACGAATTTGCTCAGTTTCGACCCGGTTGATTTCGAGTGTTTCCTCTGCCGCTTCGCCGACTGTTTTTAGCTCGTCGAATTCGAGCATGTGCTCAAGAATGGCGTCCTCCAGTTTCCGAACATCTGCTTCTGCGGTGGCCATCTCGTGTTGGATCGCGGCGTATTCCTTGTTGGTCTTTACAGACATCAACTGATCTTTGAATCGAGACAGGCGTGCTTGCACTTCGGCGAGGCTCTTCTCGACGCCTTGGCGTTCGGTTTTTTTTCGCGCCAAACGGTCGTTGGCTGCGGTCACTGCTTCCACGTGGGCTGTTAGTTGACTATTGACCGCGTCAAGTCGTCCCGGAATCGCCTCAAGATCGCGCTGAGCTTCCATCGCCGTGTTGGTGAGTCGCTGCAGCTGAATTAACTGTTCGAGGTCTGGCAGCATTGGGTATTAGGTCTCCAGGGGGAGGTAGGCTCCGGAAACCGGGTTCCGGAACGCGCAAGAAAAAACCCCGCCACCTGGCGGGGCCTCACAAAGCGACCACAGAGCGATCGCGTCGTCAGACGCCGGGTTCTGCCACGGGCCGCACTGGCCTCGGAGCGGACGGTGAGCGACGGCCCACAATTTCAGCGGAATGGAACATGCCTTCCGAGTCATGGTGTGCTCGCTGCGTTTGAGTAACTTCACTCGCATCGTGTGGTGGGCCCACCAGGATTCGAACCTGGGACAGACCGGTTATGAGCCGGCGGCTCTGACCGCTGAGCTATGGGCCCACTAAACAACAACTGCAGGTTTCTGGCCGCGACCCGTTCCGGCTGGCGGCTGTGTCCTTAGGTCGAACCCTCCGGATATGTCCTTCCTCGTGCCCGGCTAATCTGATGTTAGGCACTTTCTCACGTGCCTTCGAGAAATGCACGCAAGCGTCTGCTGCGCGATGGATGGCGCAACTTTCGAAGTGCCTTAGCTTCAATCTGCCGAATTCGCTCTCGGGTCACGGCGAAATTTTGCCCGACCTCCTCGAGCGTATGTTCACTTCCGTCGCCGACACCAAACCGCATTTTGATTACCCTCTCCTCGCGCGGTGTCAGGGTCCGCAATACGTTCTCGGTCTGCTCCTTGAGGTTAAGGTTGATGACAGCGTCGGCGGGCGAGACTTCTTTACTGTCCTCAATGAAGTCGCCGAGATGGCTATCTTCCTCTTCCCCAATCGGCGTTTCGAGCGAAATCGGTTCCTGGGCGATCTTGAGGACTTTCCGGACCTTGGATACAGGGATATCCATGCGCATTGCGATTTCCTCTGAGGACGGCTCTCGGCCCAGTTCCTGCACGAGTGCCCGCGAGGTCCTGATCAATTTGTTGATCGTTTCGATCATGTGTACCGGAATCCGGATGGTTCTGGCCTGGTCAGCAATGGCACGCGTGATGGCCTGCCTGATCCACCACGTTGCGTAGGTAGAGAACTTGTATCCGCGACGATACTCGAACTTGTCCACCGCTTTCATTAACCCGATATTTCCCTCTTGAATCAAGTCGAGGAATTGTAGGCCGCGGTTGGTGTACTTCTTGGCGATCGACACGACGAGTCGAAGGTTGGCCTCGACGAGCTCCCTTTTGGCTAGCTCAGCGCGCCTTTCGCCGCGCACAATAGTGGAAAGCGTCCTTTCAAGCGCAGGGGCAGTCTGCTCAAGGTCCTCGCTCTGGCCACGGATGCTCGCGCGCAGTTCACGCTGCCGCTTTGCAATGCGACGTTTGTCCTCGTCCTTGATACGCCGTCGACTCTTGGAGTGCAGTTGCCGTTCCAGGCGGTCGTTCTCGCGCTGAAGTTCCTGAATGGCTTCGGTTGCGGTCTTAATTTTTTCGATTAACCGTCGTTTGATCGGTTCCGTGAACTCGATGTTTCGGATTAAAACGGAGAGTTTCACTCGGGCACGAAGTAGGTTGCGGTAATTGCGTTGGTACCGCTTTTTTTCGCGTTTGGGGATTGTGCTGACCTTCTTTTCCCGACGAATGACGTCGAGACGTGTCTTACGAACAAGCTCGATCTGGGCTATTAAATCCCTCGCGCGTCGGTTGACACGCTCGTCAGTGACCTCTTCATCCACGAAAACGACAAGTTCCCGCACAGTGCGCTCTCCGGCTTTGAGCTGTTCGCCCATGCGCACGACGTTCACGGAGGTGGTTGGCATTCGAGATACGGTCTTGATTACGGAGAGCTTACCGCGCTCGATCCGCTTCGCGATGGCCACCTCGCCTTCACGCGTCAAAAGGGGTACCGTGCCCATTTCTCGCAGATACATCCGCACGGGATCATTGGTCTTGTCAATCGCGCTAGGCGTTAGATCGATCTCGCCGTTGTCAGAGCCTTCGCCGCGACGGTCGAGCAACTTCTCTTCCCGATATTTTTGCTCCGAGTCGACGACTTCGATGCCGTGGTTGCCGAAGGTAGTGAACAGTTCATCCAACTCATCCGAGGTGTTGATCTCTCCCGGAAGGAGTTCGTTGACCTCGTCGTAGAGTAGGTATCCCTTATCCTTACCGACCTGGATAAGCTGCCGTACTTCGTCATACTTTTCTTCGAGTGACAAAAGCGTTCCTCCTCGGGGAGTCATCCGCCGGTTAGGTTGTCGACCGGTAGTACCGGACACATCTGGTTGTCACGGTTGTAACGACTTAAGTTTCGTCAAAAGTTCTTGTTTTTTCTGCAACAGCAGGTCGATTTCGGCCAAGGCCGAGGGTGTGCCTGCTCGCTGGCAACGGTCGATTTCGTGTTGAACCGTTGCGCGCTGTCGTTCATAGCCGAGTTGTTTGAGCGTATTCACGCAATCGGTGGCCGATAGCACCGGGCGATCGCCTCCCGCAACGCGACTCATCCAATCTGTTTCTTCCACGGTTAGCCGCTCGCGAAGGGTGTCTAAAACGCTTTCAGCCGGCCATGCAGTCAAAGAGCGCGCCGCCGTTAGTATCGGTG
>DQEK01000113.1:0-13888 GCA_003533545.1 Acidobacteriota bacterium
GGTACGCCCTCATACATCAGCGTGACCGCACCGTTGGCGAGCGGGCCGTAAGTGATGTAGCTGTGACCGGTGACCCAACCGATGTCGGCCGTGCACCAGTAGACATCGCCAGGGTGGTAATCGAAGACGTAGTTGAACGTGGTTGCGACGTAGGTCAGGTAACCGCCAGTGGTATGCAGTACCCCCTTCGGTTTGCCGGTGGATCCGGACGTGTAGAGGATGAAAAGTGGATCCTCGGCATCCATTGGTTCGGGTGCGCAGTTTGGGTCAGCGGCCGCGAGTGCGTCGTGCCACCAGACATCGCGACCGTCGGTCATGCTGACCGCCGAGTCGGTGCGCTGAACGACGAGGATTTTTTCGACGCTCGGGGTATCTTCGACCGCTTTGTCTGCGTTCACTTTCATCGCGATGTCCTGCTTCGCGCCGCGCACGCCTGTGTTCTGGGTGATGATCGCCCTGCACTGCGAGTCGTTGATTCGAGTGACGAGGCTGTCTGCCGTGAACGCACCGAACACGATCGAATGGACCGCGCCTATTCGCGCGCAGGCCAACATCGCAATGACCAGTTCCGGGATCATCTGCATGTAGATGCAGACCCGGTCGCCCTTGACGATACCTAGGTTCTTGAGAGCGTTCGCGGCCCTTTGAACCTCAATGTGGAGTTCCGTGTAGGTATAGGTCTTGCTTTCAGTCGGGTCATTGCCCTCCCAGACTAACGCGGTGTTTTCGCCCAACCCTCCTTCCACGTGTCGATCGACGCAGTTGTAACAGGCGTTGAGCTTGCCGCCGAGATACCACGCGATCTCCGCCTTGTGGTAGTCATATCGCCGGACGGTTTGCCACTTCTCGAACCAGGTAATTCGCTCCTCGGCTTGCTCGGCCCAGAAAGCCTCGGGGTCGTTGACGGAGCGCTGGTACAAGGCGTGGTACTCGTCAAGTGAGCCGACATGGGCTTTGGCCGAAAAATCCGCCGGTGGGGTATAAACGGACACTTCGTCGAACGTTTCGGGCTTGTCTGTCACAGCGTTCTCCTAAGCGGGTGCCCCTGGTGCACGTACCGGGGACGACCATTCTAGCCCTGAACGGTGGTTGCCTCGTTGCTCAAAGGGGAAGCCAGCCGGTTGGTTGTGTGTTGACGCCAGCGTCAGGTCGAGTAGTCTTGTTCTTTCCTCGAACATACCCAACGCGCGACCTGATACGGGAGATAGATTCGAATGGCCGAAAACGACCCAAACTACCGCTTTGAGACACTCCAAGTGCACGCGGGCCAGGAGCCCGCGCCTGGTACCAACGCCCGCGCTGTGCCCATCTACCAAACCACGTCCTATACGTTCGACGATTCTGCCCACGGGGCTCGTCTGTTTGCGCTGCAGGAATTTGGCAACATCTATAGCCGGATCATGAATCCCACGGTCGACGTGTTCGAACAGCGGGTTGCCGCACTTGAGGGCGGTGCGATGGCGCTCGCAACGGCGAGTGGACAAGCAGCGCAAATGCTGGCTGTGACCAATATCGCCGGTGTCGGAGACAACATCGTGTCGACCAGCCTCTTATATGGCGGCACGTACAACCAATTCAAGGTGACGTTTCCGCGTCTTGGCATAAATACGCGCTTCGTGGACGGTGATGACGTCGCTAGTTTTGAGAAGCTGATCGACGATAGGACCAAGGCCTTGTACGTGGAGACGATTGGGAATCCACGTTTCAACGTTCCTGATTTTGAAGGGTTGGCAACACTCGCGCACGCCAACAACATCCCGCTCGTTGTCGACAATACGTTCGGATGTGCCGGCTACCTGTGCCGCCCGATTCAGTACGGCGCCGATGTCGTCGTTCAGTCGGCGACCAAGTGGATCGGTGGTCATGGCACCTCGATCGGTGGCGTCATCGTTGATGCCGGTTCGTTCAACTGGGGGAACGGCAAGTTCCCCATGTTTACGGAACCGGCCCCTGGTTACCACGGACTCAATTTCTGGGAGACCTTCGGCCCAGAGAGCCCTTTCGGCAATATTGCGTTCATTATTCGGGCCAGAGTTGAAGGGTTGCGTGACATGGGGCCATGTTTGACGCCTTTTAATGCTTTCCTCTTCCTTCAGGGACTGGAAACGTTGTCGCTCCGGGTGGATCGTCACTGCCAGAATGCGATGACGTTGGCAACCTGGCTTCAGCAACACGAATCCGTGACTTGGGTGAGCTATCCGGGTCTCGCCGACCATCCGTACCACGAACAGGCGTCAAAGTACCTGCGTGGTGGTTTTGGATCGGTGCTTGCGTTCGGTATCAAGGGAGGTGCGGAGGCAGGTGCGAAGTTTATCGATTCAGTTAAGCTGGCCAGCCATCTGGCTAACGTGGGAGATGCTAAAACGCTGGTCATCCATCCCGCCACGACGACGCACCAGCAATTGACAAGCGACGAGCAGCGACAGTCAGGCGTCGAAGAAGACCTAGTGCGTGTCTCCGTGGGGATAGAGCATGTCGACGACATCAAGGAGGACTTTGAGCAGGCCTTCAGCCAGGCTCGTGCGTCCAGCGCAGAATGACCTTTGAGTCGCTTCTGTCCGCGGAGACCCGTAGGCTCCAGTTTGAGGAGCCGTTCGAGTTGGAGTGTGGCAGCGTTTTGCCTCGTACCGGGGTTAGCTACCGCACTTGGGGGGAACCGCGGAGCGAGGCGATTCTGGTTTGTCATGCACTTACCGGATCCGCAGATGCTGACGACTGGTGGAAGGGGTTGTTTGGCGAGGGACGCGCGCTGGATCCGTCGGTTGACTACATCGTGGCGAGTAATGTCCTTGGGGGGTGCTATGGCACGACGGGACCTGGTTCCCCGAGGCTTGGCGAACATCGACATTACGCTTCAGAGTTCCCGCGGGTCACTATCCGCGACATGGTTCGTTTCCAGGCGCGCCTACTGGATGCCTTGGGCATCGAGCGCGTGCAGTTGGCTATCGGCGGTTCCATGGGGGGTATGCAAGTGCTGGAGTGGCCTTTGCTTTATCCCGATCGCGTGCAGGCAATCGTTCCCGTTTGCGTGTCGGCTCGTCATTCGGCGTGGTGCGTGGGCATCAGCGAAGCGCAGCGCCAGGCAATACGCGCCGATCAGGATTTCGACGATGGCCATTACCAACTAGGTGCCGGACCAACTACTGGGCTGGCGTCGGCCCGGATGATGGCGCTGATTAGTTACCGCAGTCGGGAAAGTTTCGCCCAGCGCTTCGATCGCGTTCGTCACGATGGGCAGGAGTTCGAGGTGGAACGCTACCTGCGTTATCAGGGTGAGAAACTGGCGATGCGCTTCGACGCCAATACTTACATCCGGCTAACCGAAGCGATGGATTCGCACGACGTCGGTAGGGACCGCGGGGATTATCGAGATGTGCTCGCCGCGATCAAGCAGCCGGCTTTGGTGATCGGCGTCACGAGTGACGTGCTTTACCCACTTACTGAACAAGAAGAGTTGGCACGGCATCTGTCTGACGCGCGCTTGGAGATCATTGATTCCCCTCATGGGCACGATTCCTTTCTGATGGCTGTTGACGAACTTAGTGGTCTCGTGCGCTCGTTCATGAATGAGATTCATCGTGATCAGGACTGACGCGGGCCCGTCGCTATCATCGTGTCTCGCGCACGACACGGAAGCTTCTGAAATCCGTCTCAGGCCCCCAGGTAGCTCGCCAGCGTTCGCGGCTACTGTGCGGTCTCGCGGGGTCGGTGCGTGCAGCGCGTCCGACTGGAGCGTCGGTATAAACTGTCTAGCGGAGCTTCAACCCCATACGCAACACTGAAAAGGACCATTCCCAATGACTTCTACATCCCGGAGTTTCGTTCTGGCGCTCCTCGCCGCGGTCTTGTGTGCGCCCGCAGTCAGTGCCGATGTTCTATCGGTCGAAATTGTCGAGCGTAATCTTATCGAGGAGGGACAGGTCTTTGGTGACGTTGGTTCCTACGAGGAGCTTGTGGGCAGAATCACGTTCGGGTTCGACCCCGATCAGCCAGGAAATCACGCGATCGTGAACCTCGACCGTGCGCCACGGAACGGAGATGGTCTGGTTGAAGCCACAGCTGACCTTAGGATTCTTGCGCCGACTAACAGACGGCTCGGGAACGGCGTGGCGCTGGTCGACATTGCGAACCGGGGTCGTCTCACCGCACTTGGTTTCAACCGTGGGGGCAATGGACCTTACGGTGACGGGTTCCTGATGAACGAAGGTTACACGGTCGTATGGGTTGGTTGGGAATTTGACGTTCCGGAGGGTCGCCCGATGCGCTTCGACGTGCCCTCGGTCGACGGTTTTCCTGTCGGGGGACTTGGGTTCGCCGCCGTGCGTGATACGACGTCGTGGATCAAGTACGACTCTGAGGCCACAGTCAGCGCCCAGCACACACTCTCGTTCGGATCATCGCAGAGCGGGCGCTTCCTGCGGACGTTTCTCTATCTCGGGTTTAATTCGGACACCTCGGGACGCAAGGTCTTTGATGGAATGATTCCCCATATTGCTGGAGCCTCACGTCTGGATCTCAATCAGCCCGGCGCCGAGCCGATTTCGTTGGGCATGTTCGACGCCACGTCGTTTCCGTTTGCCGATGCTGCGCTGCGTGACCCAGTGACGGGTGCCATCGATGGGACGCTCGGGAACGACCGCAGCCGAGAGAACCAGCCGCTTGTTTTCTATACAAACACTGGGGTCGAGTATTGGGGAGGCGGTCGGGTGGCGACGCTGGTGCATTCGACGCCCGATGGCACCGAGGACCTCACTCTGCAGGACAACGTGCGTTTCTATTTTCTCGCTGGAACCCAGCATGGACCGGGTCCGTTTCCCCCGCCTCCTGCGGGGAACCGGCAGGAGATGGGGAATCCCACTGACTATTGGTGGAACATGCGCGCGCTGCTGACCTCGCTAACGGAATGGGTTGTGGATGGAAGGACGCCGCCGCCCAGCCGGCACCCCACGTTCACCGATCGGAATCTGGTCGCGCCGATCGCCATCCAGTTTCCCGCGATACCCGACGTCCGCTCTCCAGCTGATCGAACGGGTGGCACTCGGACGGTGAATCCGTGGTTAGAAGGTAACGGTGGAGGTGGGGTTGAGTTGCCGATGTTCATTCCCCAAGTCGATGTGGATGGCAACGAAGTGGCAGGCATTCGACACCCAGAGGTTGCCGTCCCGCTTGCCACCTACACCGGCTGGAACTTTACGAATGCTGACAACGGTGATCCCAACACGTTGGTGGCTTTGGCGGGATCGTACATTCCCTTTCCCCCCACCCGAGCACAGCGGGAACGAACGAATGATCCGCGCCAATCGATTGAGGAACGTTATTCGTCACGTGACGATTTTCTCACGCAGGTTGAGGCTGCTGGGCGTGAGCTCATCGCCCAGCGGTACCTGCTCGAGGCAGACCTGCGGTCCATTCTCGACCGGGCCGGAGAACATTGGAATTTACTGATGGATAGTAATTAAGCAGGCAATGACTAGTTCTCAGCGACGAACAATATTGCTCGGTTGTTGACGCGGACGGCGGTTACGTTGAGCGTCTGACCGAGTTCGGTGTCTGTTCTGGCTCTGGACCCATCGAGAATCCCCTTCGTGTTTTGGTTGGTCGCGATCGGTGTTTGGTTCACGCTGGGCGTTGGCACCATTCCAGAGCGTCTGTTCAACTCGTTCGAGCAACCCATGTAGCCCGGTTCGCTTCAGTGCCGAGACTGATACACCACCGTGGCGGTGCGCTAGCGCCTGGCTCTCTTCTGGTGGCACCTTGTCCATCTGATTGAAAACCACAAGCTCGGGCGCCGGGATACGGAGCTCTCTTAGGACGCCGCGGACGGCTTCGATGCGTCGTTCGTAATCGGGGGCCGAGACATCAACCACGTGAAGGAGCACCGAGGCGTCGGAAAGTTCCTCGAGCGTGGCGCGAAACGCCGTTACGAGGTCCGGCGGCAGGTCGCGGATGAATCCGACTGTGTCGGTGATGATGACCTCTCGATCTCGAGGGAAGCGCAAACGACGCGAGACAGGATCCAGCGTCGCGAACATCTGACCCGCCACGTACACGTCAGTCTTTGTTAGCGCTCGAAGCAACGTGCTCTTGCCTGCGTTGGTGTAACCGACGATGGAAAGGACTGGCACGTCGCGGCGTCCACGCCGCTGCCGTCGGTTTTCTCGCTGCTTGCCCAGCTTCCCGAGTTCACGTTCGAGCCAGGTCACACGATCTCGCGTGCGGCGGCGATCGATTTCGAGCTTGGTCTCGCCAGGGCCGCGACCACCAATCCCACCGGCCAGACGGGAAAGCGAAACCTCAGCCCGTTGAGCTAGACGCGGCAGGAGGTATTTAAGCTGTGCCAGTTCGACTTGAAGCTTGCCGTCTCTGGTCGTCGCGTGTTGCGCGAAAATGTCGAGGATGAGCTGGGTGCGGTCGATGACCCGCAGTTCTATGCGTTCACCCAAGTTTCTCGCTTGGGTGGGAGTCAGGTTTTGGTCGACGATGACGAGGTCTACGTCCGTTTGAAATGCGCGGATCACTAAGTCTTGCAGTTTTCCGGACCCGAGTACCGTTTTTGGATCGACCCGCGGACGGTGCTGGGTAACGACGTCAATGATCTCGACACCAGCCGAGCGAGCCAGCTCGCGCAGCTCAACGATATGGGTCTCTAGGGTGTCGGGGTTACGACCCGCGGTGACTGAGACAAGAATCGCCCGTTCGCGCTCTCCTGTTCCCCGCGTTCCGACCGAGCGCGAGAGTGCAGCCTCAATCTCGTAGATCCAGGCTTGGAAATCGAATTCAATCTGGGCCGGCGGTTGGGGAGGTAGGAGCTCGACACCGTGATTTTCGTCGTTGGCGGGTGTGAGTGCCGCGGTGTGAGCGTGTGTGGGAAGGCCCGCGTCATCAGTGCCGATGGTGACCATCGCGTCGAGGCGGAGGAGGGCTAGGTCGGTCATGTCGTCCCTGGTCAGTCCCTCGGCGAGAAGGTGCGTGTGGAGACAACGTAGCCCACGCAAGCGGCCCCGGCCTGCGCGCAGACGCCCCCAGTCTGGCAGTGTGATCGAGTGGGCATCGCCGACCATGACATGTTGGACCGCGCCCCGGCGGTCGACCAAAACGCCAACCTGACGTCGGGTCTCGCGGCTGATTTCGGTCAGCCGGCGGGCGAGGTCGTGGGTCAGTAACCGGTCAGCGGGTACGCGCCGCCGGAACAGGCGTTCCAGCTGGCGAACCTGACTGGATTTGAGGCCGCTGGTTTTGCCGAAGACCTGGATGGGAGCTCCTTGCTGCCCTGTTACCGGCTGGCCTCGGCTATGAACTGGCGATACACGTCTCGTGCCTCGTCGAACTGCGCGAACACGTGCGCGCGCTCCGTCTCAGTGCGCCAGCCGGGCCACATATCGGCCATTTCCTGCAGCGTGTCGATCCAGCGCAGGGCATAGTTAGCCGCTTCCGCATTTCGGATTGGCCGGTCGCCCACTTGGATCCAAATTGGGTTGGTGAACGCCTGGACATAGGTAACGTCCATGGGAAACCGGTCGGCGGCAGCTCCCTCCACTCGGAGATGGCACCAGCTGCTGCGCGTGACACGGTGTCTCACCCTGAGAGTACCGCCGCGTCGGTCGCCCATGACCGGTACCTCATTCATCGTTTCGCCGTTGCACACGAGAAAAATACGGTCGAGATCGGTCACCGATTGAACTCGACCGACGACCTCAACGGTACCTCCGGTGTCCGGGAGGGTTACCTCTTCGCCTGGGAGACGGTCGTTGATCGTCAATTCAATCAACGGGCCAGACGAAACGAATGCCCGCCCCCTCTTCAGCCCCTCGAACCAGGCGTGCATATCCAGCCCGGCCGCTCCGGTATGGACGTAGGTGCGGACCGAACCGACGAGCTTCGACCGATGGAGATTGCTGATCGAATCCTCACCCCCGGTTGCGGTGACCCGGAGTCCGTTGTTCCATACTGCGTAGAGGGGAAAGAAACCGGCCCGCGCCGAGTCAGACCACTCGACGGCGTCGGTTGTGCCGAGCGCGGCATCCACCATGAAGCCCTTGCCCCCGCCGAGTCCGCGATCGATTGGGTCATTCTCACCCGAGAAAGCGTGCACGTAGCCAACCGTCGCGCCCTGTGCCTTAGCCTTTCGGAACATATCCGTGTTGCTGGGGTACAGACTCTCAAGCGCAGTTCCTTCATACCCCATGGTGAACGGTGAAAGAAGGTGGTCTCGCATGCCGAACATGAAGACGTGTCCGTAGAACGGGGGACGGTATTCCTGGCCCACTACGACCAGCCGGTCCGGAGTGGACGCCGAGTGCGGTTGACCGCCGGGTTCGAAGTACTGATAGTCGAGAATTCGGTTGTCCTTGTTGGCTACCTGTTCGAGTACGAGGTCCTGGTCTTCTGCCTCGGACATCATGATCAGGTTCTCGAGAGAGTTGTGCAGGTTTCCCCCGTAGTTCGAGTGAACGTGGGTTGAGGCACTGTACCAGCCGACGGCCGCCATGTCGGTCATACGCTGGAGCCGAACGGTGACCTCCGTCGTTGCCCCAGCCGTGACCTCGGCCGTCACGAGTTGCGGGTAGAACTCAAAGCCTTTCACGACCGTGAGTTCGACCTGTCCAACTGGAAGGTCAACGGCGAACGCGCCCGTGGTGTGGAACAGGTGGTCTCCCTGGCCACTGATCCGTGCATAGGCGTCGTCAGGTGTGTAGAACTTTCCGTCTGATGCAAGCAAGTGGACCCGTGATCCGGTTTGCCCGTTGGTGGCAGCATCGATCGTGTTGACCGACAGGGTCCCCATCGGCCTCTTCCAGTGGCGCTCAGCAATCTCTATCCGACGGATCTCTCCGCCGTGAGTTTCGAGCAGCGCGAGCTGGGGTAATCCGCCTTCGTTGTGGATGAACGCGATCCACTCGTCGTCAGGTGACCACCGGGGATGAAACGCATCGTGTTCAAAGAAGGTCAGTTTGTAAGGTTCGCCACCGACGGTTGGCTGTAGATACAGGTTGTTGAACTGGTCGGCGGCGCCGCGGGTTGACGAATAGACAAACCGTTTTCCGTCGCTTGCTACGTCGGGACGAGTTCGATACAAGGTCTGCTCGCGCAGCACGGTCGTGGCGGCGCGGATGCCGTTTTCTCGCACTGGGATCCGCAGGGCGTTACCGGAACCGAGTGGGACCTCTCGGTTCGAGACAAGTAGGAGTTCGTCGTTATCGGGGAGCCAGGTTGGCGCGGTGTGCATGTCCCACGGACCGAAATACAGCCGGTTGTTCCCGAAATCGTTGTCCACGGTAACGGGCATTTCGTCTCCGGCCCATTGGCCTTGGTCGACGGGTCGAACCGAGACGTTGAAGTAGCCGTTCGGGCGCGTTGAAACGTACGCGATCTTGGTGCCATCAGGCGAGAACACGGGGTCGCTGTAGATGTGCTCGTCGTCGGTCAGCGCACGGCTCTCTCCGGTTAACACGTCCAGCAGTTCCAGTTGGACGCGCTCTCCGTCGTAATCGGCGGTGTAGACAATCCACCGGCCGTCGGGCGACCAGTCCGGAGAGGAATGGTACGCGTCAGCGCTGTAGGTCAGCTCGTTCGCGGTACCACGGTTGGGGTCCACCCGCCAGATCGATCCGCTCATCGAGACGGCAATTGAGTTTCCGTCTGGCGCCCAGCTCGGCGCCCATGGTGTGGAACTGGGTGCCGGCGGGAAGTAAAAGTTGTGCATGTAGTTTCCGCCATGCTTTGATGCCGGGTAGCGTCCAGCCTGAGCGAGGACACCGACGGTGCCGAATGTGACGAGCAAGACCGCCGTGGCGGGAGCGAGCGCGCTTCGCATCGGGAGCCTTACCATCCGGCTCTGAGCGCTTCGCGGTCCAGCGCTTGGCCACTCAGGTATACGGAAGCAATTTGGCGGGTGGCGGAGATACCGTACATTGGGTTCGCATCGAGCACGATGAAATCGGCTCGTTTGCCCGGAGCGAGCAGGCCTGTGTTAACCCCCAGCACCTCGGCCGGGGCGCTGGTCGCGATACGAATGGCTGCAGCCGGCGAGATGCCGGCTTCGACGATCAGCTCCAACTCGCGATGCTCCATATAGCCCTGGATGTGATCCTGTACGCCGGTGTCGGCGCCGAGTACGATCCGAGCACCGGCGTCAGACAGTTTCTTCAGACTGCGTAGCATCGCTGCAAACGACTCTGTCCCTCGGGCGGCTGCTTCGGCCGTTCGGTTCACGTACGACTCCCGGATGCGCGCGAGGACCTCAGGTGATGCTGACTCAGCTAACAACGGATCGTCGACCCAGGCGGGTGGTTCGGAGTTACGCCCTCGCTCGGAAATGGCTAAATTCGGCATCACGAACACATCGTTCTCTACAATGGCTGCCACCAGTTCGTCGTCCATCTCGACATCGCGTGCCAGATGGGCGAACCCATCAATCCCCGCGGCAACCAGTTCCCGGGCGTCGTCAGCGAAAAAGATGTGCGCGATCACCTGTAGGTCGTGGGCGTGCGCCTCTTCGATGATTGGCCGATAGAGATCCAGTCCAAGCTTCTCGACGGAGCCACCGCGGTCGTCGACCCATATCTTCACAAAGCTAGCGTTAGAAGCGGCGATTTCGGCGACGCGAGCCCGTGCTTCTTCCTCGGTTTCGGCACCGAAGGCGGTCGGACGCATGGTCGGCGCGCCAGGACCGGCCGCGGGCCGCGCGATGCCACGAAACGCGGTGTGCAACCGTGCGCCGCCTAATATCCCGGCCTGTTGGTCGGCTCGGAGCTCGAATGCGAGGTTGCCCGGGTCAGTACCCAGCGACACTATCGCCCCCACCCCGTAATAGGCATACCGATTCAGCTGGTTGGTTATGTTTTCTCGCGTGTAGTTCGCGTTGTCGAAGCTGAGGTTGTCTACAAACCCGACGTGTCCGTGCAGATCGACCAGGGTTGGCATTATGGTTTTACCAGTCAGATCGACCACTCTTGCCCCATCGGGCACCGTCACGTTGGCAGCGAGACCCACATCGGCGATCACCCCTTCATTGACTAGCAATACGCCGCCGCCGAGCGGCGGGCCGCCGTCCCCAGTGATCAAGGTGGCGCCTTCGTAAGCCACGACGGTACTGACTGGGGGTTCAGGGGTGCTGCCGCTGCAGGCGGTGAGGCCCAGGGTGAACCCAACGATGGCCGAGACCGAGCGCATGCATGTCGTCATCAGTTATGACCAGTCCTATGTTTGGTGGGCGCGGCGCCAAGCGCCGGAGACCGTGATTATATCCACTGTGACGTCAGAAGCCGTTTTGTGGTTTTGGGAGTAGTGCGGTCGGAACACAAGACGAGTCGAATGCCACCGCCACCGACACCACGGGCTGCTAGGATCAGCGCGTGACATACGACTACATCATCGTTGGCGGCGGTAGTGCTGGTTGCGTGCTTGCCAACCGGCTGTCAGCCGATCGAAACGTTCACGTGTTGTTGCTGGAAGCTGGTGGCAAGGACGATTACTTCTGGATTGATATTCCGGTTGGTTATCTCTACACGATCGGTAATCCGCGCACCGATTGGTGCTACAAGATTGAGCCAGACCCGGGTCTGAACGGCCGGTCCATCCTCTACGCTCGGGGCAAGGTACTTGGTGGCTGCTCTTCGATCAACGCCATGATCTACATGCGCGGTCAGCGGAGTGATTACGATCACTGGGCGTCATTGGGCAACCGCGGCTGGGGATGGGACGACGTGTTGCCGGTGTTCAAGCGTTCCGAGGACTACCAACATGGGGCCGACGAGTTTCACGGGGTCGGCGGCGAAATGCGGGTGGAGGACAAGCGGGTCAGTTGGGAGATTCTCGACGCTTGGCGTGACGCCGCCGAGGAATGCGGCATTCCGAAGATCGACGAGTTCAATCGGGGCGACAATTTTGGTAGCGCTTACTTTCAGATGAACCAGCGCGCCGGCCGGCGATGGAGCGGTACAAAGGCTTATCTGCGACCAATCGCGGATCGATCGAACCTGACGGTACGGACCGGGGCACAGGTTGAGCGACTTCTCGTCAACTCGGATGCGTCAGACCGCGGTAGGAAGCGAGCAACCGGCGTCACACTGATCGGTGGGGAAGCGGTCACGGCGCGGCGCGAGGTGATTCTCGCGGCTGGCTCCATCGGCTCACCGCAGATCATGCAGTTGTCTGGTATTGGTCCTGGACCCTTGCTGCAGCGCCATGGCATCAGCGTCGTGCACGACCTGCCGGGTGTTGGCGAGAACCTGCACGACCACCTGCAGATCAGGACGATTTTTAAGGTCAAGAACACGGTTACTTTGAACAAGCGCATGAACTCGCTGTTCGGCAAGGCCGCGATGGGGCTCGAGTATCTACTCTTCAAAACCGGGCCGCTGACGATGCCGCCGTCGCAGCTCGGAGCCTTTGCTAAGAGCGACGCGTCGCGCGAATCGGCCAACATGGAATGGCACGTGCAGCCTCTCTCGCTCGACAAGTTCGGCGACCCGCTGCACACGTTTAACGCCATCACGCCGTCCGTCTGTAATTTGCAGCCGGCGAGCCGTGGTCACGTGCGGATCAAGAGCGTGGATCCGTTGCAGGCACCAGCGATCACTCTGAATTATCTGTCCGCGGAGGAAGACCTCGAAATTGCCGTGGCGGGTTTGCGCTTCACTCGGCGCATCATGGCTACGAATTCGCTGACGCGTTTTGAGCCGGAGGAGTACCTTCCCGGTCCCTCTGTGGACAGTGATGAAGGGTTGCGGCGGGCGGCTGCTGACCTCGGCACCACGATTTTTCACCCGGTCGGGACGTGCAAAATGGGACAGGATGATATGGCCGTGGTCGACGAGCGGCTTGCCGTCCACGGTATTGCTGGCCTGCGCGTGGTTGACGCGTCGGTTATGCCCCGTATCTCGTCTGGGAATACCAACGCTCCCACCGTGATGATCGCCGAGAAGGGTGCGGAGTTTGTCCGTGAGGATGCTCGTTGAGGGAATGGGTTTATGGGTGAGTCAGACTCCCAATCGCCAGGGTATCGTCGCAGCCGGATTGGTGACGGGCCGACAAATAATTCGCCGGCGTATCGGTCAACGGCGCTGCGTCATCCGAAGCAACCACTCGTCATCGTGCCGCAGACCCTGTCGGAAATTACGGGCCCCGTGTTCGGGTCTGAGACGCTCGGAGTGTTAGACCACGACCTGACTGTTCAGCATGCGGCGCCCCCGCTTGGCGAGCGGATCATCCTCGAGGGTCGAGTCCTCGATGAGGACGGGCGGTCGGTGCCTGACGCCCTCGTCGAGATCTGGCAGGCGAATGCTGCTGGACGCTACGCGCATGCTGACGATACCCACGACGCGCCACTCGATGCCAACTTCAGCGGCGCCGGGAGGAGGCTGACCGATGCCAACGGGCACTATCGGTTCGTGACGGTTAAACCGGGTGCTTACCCCTGGGAGAACCATGACAATGCCTGGCGGCCGGCCCATGTCCATTTCTCTGTGTTCGGGCAGAGTTTTCTCACTCGGCTAGTCACGCAGATGTACTTTCCCGGTGACCCACTGCTCGTGCTCGACCCGATCTTTAATTCGGTACCCGGCGATCGTGCCCGGCAGCGACTGGTTTCCACGTTCGACCTTAGCCTGACGGAACCCGGGTGGGCTCTTGGTTATCGTTTTGACATCGTATTGCGGGGCCGAGAGGCGACCCCGACGGGGCTGTAACACTCAGATGTCATCGTTGACGCCGTCACAGACGATCGGTCCGTTCTTTCGGGTGCTTGTCCCGGAGCGTGGCGCGCTAGTCATGGCGGCACCGGAGGCGTTGGGAACGCGCATCACTGTGACTGGGAAGGTGCTGGACGGAAGTGGAGCCGGGGTGCCCGATGCGCTCTTGGAGGTCTGGCAGGCGAACGCCGAGGGAG
>DQEK01000113.1:14293-21210 GCA_003533545.1 Acidobacteriota bacterium
ATTTCGACCGATGCTGAGGGGCGCTTCACGTTCGAAACGGTTAAGCCCGGGTCTGTGCCAGGGCCGGACAATGAGGTGCAGGCGCCGCATCTCGTGGTTGGCGTATTCGCCCGAGGACTGCTGACCCGTTTGGTGACACGCATCTATTTCAGCGACGAGGCGGCAAATGTAGAGGACCCGATTCTGCGCCGCGTGCCGGTCGTTCGCCGCCCGACACTCATCGCCGAACATCGCGACGAGCGATACCACCTTGATATCGTGCTGCAGGGCGAGCGGGAGACGGTGTTCTTTGATGTCTGATTCGATGTTCGTCGGTAATCGTTTACATGGTGTCCTGCTGGCGGAGCCTCGTGTTGCGGAGCAGTTCGCTGCGCGGGCGCAGCTACAGGCAATGCTGGACGTCGAGGTTGCGCTGGCTGAGGCCGAAGCGGAGGTCGGCGTCGTGCCCGAGAGTTGTGTAGAGCCGATTCGAACCGCTGCATGCGCTGACCTCTACGATCACCGCGCGCTGGCGGTCGACGTGGCTCACGTCGGCATCCCGGCGGTGGGAGTGGTGCGTCATTTGACTGCGCAAGTCGCAGCGGCTGATCCAGCGGCGGCACGGTACGTGCACTGGGGGGCAACCAGCCAGGACATTATGGATACGGGGCTGGTCCTGCAGTTGCGGGCGGCCGTGGCGGTGGTCTGCGAATACCTCACCAACGCGGCTGATGCCGCCGCCGACCTGACACGTCGTTACGCCGACGCGCCAATGGCTGGTCGCACTTGGTTACAGCAGGCGACGCCGGTGTCATTCGGACTGAAGGCGGCGGGCTGGCTTGACGCACTCGACCGCACTCGGCGGCGGGTCGACGTCGCGCTTGATGATGCCCAAGTGCTGCAATTCGGTGGTGCGACCGGCACCCTGGCGTCGCTTGGGTCAGAGGGTCCGGCGGTGGCCGACGAACTCGCCAGGCGACTTTGTTTACGCACGGCGGACACGCCGTGGCACGCCCACCGAGACAGATTGGCGCAACTGGGTTGCACGCTTGGTGTGGCAACCGGTGCCGTCGGCAAGATCGCGCGCGATCTCGGGTTGATGGCCCAGACTGAGGTCCGCGAAGCGTGGGAGCAACCGGTCGACGGGCGAGGGGGTTCATCGACTATGCCCCACAAGCAGAATCCGGTTGGGACGTCAGTCGCGTTGGCGGCAGCCACCCGGGTGCCGGGGCTAGTCGCCACGGTCCTCGGTGCGATGCAGCACGAGCACGAGCGCGGGCTTGGTGCGTGGCAGGCCGAGTGGGATGCGTTGCCAGACTTGGTGGTGGTGTCCGCGGCTGGTGCACGCGCATTGGCCGATGGGTTGGACGGCCTGGTGGTCGATCCGGCACGCATGCGTGCGAATCTCGACGCGACTGGTGGTCTCGGGCTCGCCGAGTCCGTGGCGATGGCGCTGGCGGTGCCGCTCGGCAAGTCTGATGCTCACGCGTGCGTAGAGGCGGCGTGCCGGCTCGCGCACGATGAGGGCCGCCCGCTAGGAGAAGTGCTCGCCGACGATCCCCAGGTGACCGAGCACCTCGATCGGTCCGAGATCGCTCGGCGCTTGTCGCCTGAACACTACCTTGGCTCGGCGCGGGTATTCATCGACCGAGTGCTTGATCGGCACACCGCTGCATCGGGGTGAAAGTGCTCGAGGTCGTGGTCGATGGGTGCCGGCTGGTCGTTGAGGTCGATGGACCGGAAGACGCGCCGGTTTGCCTGTTGCTGCACTCGCTTGGAACAACCGTTGAACTCTGGTCGCCGCAGTGGGAACCTTTCCAGCGTTCGTTTCGTGTGATTCGGTACGACGTTAGAGGGCACGGGCGCTCGCAGCCTGCTGCCGGACCGTACACGTTGGACCGGTTGGGTCGTGATGCGCTTGCGGTACTTGATATCGCCGGAGCCGAGCGAGCACACGTTTGTGGCGTCTCGCTTGGTGGCCTTACGGCGCAGTGGCTGGGAGCACACGCCCCGGATCGGATCGCACGTTTAGTAGTAGCCAACACGGCGGCTCGCCTCGGGAGCCGCGAGGTCTGGGCAGAACGCATGGGAGCCGTGCGTCGTGGAGGCATGGCGGCGGTGGCTGACGCCAGCGTTGCGCGGTGGTTCACTGACCGGTATCGAGAGGTTGAGCCGGCCACTGTGGACGACTTTCGGTCGATGCTACTGGCCTGCCCGGTCGAGGGCTATGCCGGATGTTGTGCAGTGCTTCGAGACGGCGACCTGCGAGAGGTTGTTGGAAGCATTCAGGCGCCCACGTTGGTTATTACTGGTTCGTACGATGCCGCGACTCCGCCGAGTTTGGGGGAGTCGCTCCGTCAGCGCGTGCCCGGAGCGCAGGGGCTCGAACTCGACGCGGCACATCTTTCAAATGTGGAGCAGTCGGAGGCGTTCACGGCCGGCGTACTTGAGTTCTTATTTCACGGATCGACCGCTTGGTAGTGCACGACGTTACACGCGGCTGATTGAGATCACTGGTTCGAGTGGGCTCCGATAGAGTGCATGTAGAAAGCAAGTCTGTTCGCCCATGTCGACGCACTCTCGGGCGAATTCGGCGCCCTCCGGGGTGTCGAGGTACACATGGGTTTGAACAGCGCCGGTCGCGCCGGATGTGCCCTCGGCACTTGAGGCGTTACCGCACGAATAACGAGTGTCCTGCACGACTCCATACTGCGGTAGTTCTCCCTTTACAATGGCGGCGTAACGTCCCAGCTGGGTCATGAAGCAAAAGGCAACACCGGCCGCCATGTAGCTCGCGGCGTCGGGAGCCGCTCCCAAACCGCCCTGTTCGGGTACTTCGTCTGAAAGAAACTGGAATGTCGACCCCAGTGGACTGTGCAGCTGTTGTTCGATCTCCTTCACGCCGTCATGGCGTCGCCGACAGACAGCACGCACGTGCAGTGTCCGACGTTGCTCGGATTGCAGGCTAGTGTGGGCGCCACCCGCGACGCCGGCCACCGGAGTCACCGCGGCGAGTCGAGAAATCGGTACCCCGGTGGTAACTGGCAGGGCGAACTTCGAGAACGCTTGCTGAGGGTCTGGCGGTGGGCAGATGTCAAGCATCGCGACCCTGCCGACCGGTACTTCCCTGCCGTCGACCGTGAGGCTGAACTGAGATGGGTGCCGCTTGCGCAGTAGCCGTTCTACTGGTGAGACGCGGATCGCCGTCTGCACGAGGTCGACTACGACGTCCTCTTCGACGTCGATGCCGATCTGTATTTCAAGACCTACGGGAAGGGCGTCCCCGGTCATAGTGCCTTGCAGTGCTGAACCCTCCATCGTGTAGCGATTGTTTTGCACCAGCGCCAGATCGTGGATCTTGAGCTCTCTGGCGTTGGCTACGGCAAGTAAGGAGTTCATGTAGGAGGACACCATGCCCACTGTCATGAAGGCGAGTGGGCAGGGGGCGGCGTCGAAGCCATCGAGATACGGACCTTCGTCGCTAGCGAGCCGCCAGACGGTTCCGAGAGCCGACGCCACGATGCACTCCTTCTGCATTCCGCTCAGCGATCGCGCCCAAACCCGGACGTGCTGTCCAGGCCCCTTGGCCGGTAAGGCGAGTGGAAGCATCTCGGGTTGGTTAACGGCGAAAAAGGTGGGTAATTTACTTCGCGTGAGCAGGTCCTCGGGGTCAGCTTTGGTGGCCTGAATGTGACGCTGGGTAACCATTTTTTTCACTGCCTAGGGTGAGTGAGGCTATTGTTACATGCACGGTGGGTGGTTCGGACTAGACCCGCTTGGCGTTGAGACTTCCAGACCCTTCACGAGACGGTCGATGAACCCATCAGGTCAGACGGCCGGTTATCCGCCGCCCACTCCAACGTCAGCAATAATCGGCACGGTCGCAGCGGCGCTGCTCGCGTTTCTGCTGCTGAGTGTGTCTGGTCCTGCAGCGCTCCCGGCCGAGGGTCAGCGGATGGCCGCGATCTTTGTCGTCGTGCTCATTTTGTGGGTGACGGAGGCACTGCCCGTCGGGATGACGTCGCTACTGGCCGTTGTGCTCCTTCCAATTTTCGGTGTTGCTGATTTACCTACCGCGTTCGGCACCTTTGTCAGTCCCGTCTTCTTCTTCGTCCTCGCGATGTTCATTATCGCGCAGGCGTTCATCAGCTCTGGATTGGACCGACGATTTTCCTTGTGGCTGCTTTCGAAAGCGGGGACCGAAAGCCGGCGAGTCGTGCAGGTGTTCATGGTCGGAACCTGTTTGATCTCAACCATCATGTCCGACGTGCCGGCGACGGCGATTTTCATGGCGCTGGCGGTCGGGCTGTTCGAGAAAATGCGGTTGACACCGGGTCGTTCGACGTTTGCTAAGGCGCTGATGATCGGCATTCCCTTCGCCGCGCTTATCGGCGGTGTGGCGACGCCGGCCGGTAGCTCTATCAATATCTTGGGAATCTTTTTCATCCAAGAGTACGGTGACGTGACCGTTCGGTTTCTCGACTGGATGGTTATCGGGGTGCCGATGGTGGTGGTTTTGTTGCCGCTGTCCACGAAGATTTTGTTGTGGTTCTATCCCCCCGAAATGGACCATGTCACGGCCGTTGGAGACGTAGTGACCGAACGGTCCCGTCTTGGGGCTGTCAGTGGGCGCGAGTGGCGGGTCCTCATCATTCTGGGCACCATGATTGTGCTCTGGGTACTGAGCACCTGGTTTGAGTCACTCGATGTCGTACTCATCAGTCTGCTTGGGGCGATCACCATGTTTCTGCCGGGGATGCGCCTCTTTACCTGGAAAGAGGTCGAGCGCGGCATCGGGTGGGAAGCGTTACTGATGGTCGGTGGCGTAACCGCGCTCGGCGCAGCCTCGGTTGAGACTGGCTTGGCCCAGTGGCTTGTTGATGGGGCCCTAGGTGGCCTTGAGAATTGGAGTGCGCTTGGCGTCGTGGCGCTGGTGAGCGCCTTCACGGTAGTTATACATTTGGCGTTACCGATAGGCCCGGTCATCAATTCGGTGCTGATTCCACCACTTGCCATCTTGGCTCTGTCGACTGGACAAAATCCAGCACTCTACGCGTTGCCAGTCGCCTTCACGGCGTCGTGCGCGTTCTTGCTGCCGCTCGACGCCGTTCCGCTCGTTACCTACACCCGGGGTTATTACCGAATGCTCGACATGTTTGTGCCGGGCGCTATTCTCAGCGTCTGCTGGGTGATGGTGATTACAGTGCTGATGGTGTGGTTGGGTCCAATGGTCGGGCTGTTGTAGTCAGCGGGATACGGAGGCACGGTCACGAAGTTCCCGTCGATCAAGGATCGTGTAGACGGGAAAAAGAACGCCGAAGAACCAGAGCACAGCGCCCAACGCGGCGATTGCATCGAAGAGACGGTAGTTTGTGGCCGGCCAAAACACCACGTCGTGGAATTTCAGGAACGGATATTTTCTGGGTCCGAGCACAGGTCGAAGCCAGATGTCGGCGAAATAGAACATCTGCCACGAGTGTGAGCGGACGAAACCGCCGATTCGTAGCAGTAATCTAAGTGTTCCCGCCAGGCCGTAGTCGTCGCGAAACATACGGCCGATTGTGTTGAAGAACGGGGTCAAAAGCAGCTTGCTGGTATCGTCCTGTTTAGGATAAACCTCAGGCGCTCTCACGAAAAACTCCGTTGCGCCTACCCAGTACAGCGCCACGATGATCGACATCAGTGTGTACAGCCGGAAAAAGCCGGCTGACTCGAAGCGCCGCGCCGACGTGCGCATTGTGCCAGGCAGCAGAAGCCAGCGTCCCCGACTCCGGATGTCGGCAGCGATCTTTTGGTCTTCAAGAAAGTTGAACGATTCGTCGAAGCCACCCAGCTCGGCGAAGAAAGACCGGTGCAGGAACAGACCCTGGTCGCCGTTCACCACGTGGGGGCGATCGAACGACGTTTTTTCTTCGGCGTAACGGAAGGCGATGGGGTGACGGCCGGGGTTTTTTCGGATGAATTCCAATGCGAAGTGACCGGCGACCCGATGGTCGGCGCCGTCGTGTCTGGCAGCGGTCATGGCATCACGGGCGGAAGCTACCAGGGTGTTGCTGCGGAGGCGTGTGTCAGCATGCAGGAAGAAGAGGTATTCCCCGTGGGCTTCTTGTGCACCGCGGTTCATCTGGCGCCCCCGTCCCCGGAGAGTTGATACGACGCGGGCGAAAGGAAACGTCCGTGCAATCTCCGTGCTGCCGTCTTCCGAACCACCGTCGGCGACCAGTACTTCGATTGTCACGTCGACTTGCCGTTGCAAGTCCTGTAGCAAGGCTGGAAGTGTTTCAGCTTCGTTCAGAATCGGGATAACAACTGACACGTCGCAAGGCGCCATCGGCCTGAATGTACCACGTGGACTGAGGCGAGCTTTGATGCCATTACACTCGGTCGGCGCATATGACTAACCGCGGTGATCGTGATTACGTATGTGGGCGAACGTCTTGTCGGCAGTCGTGTCCGGCGACCAGTCAACACACTGGCACTGACCGGCACCGCGCAGCCACTGTGATGCGTCGACGACCGTCGGGAGCCAGACCAACGGTCGAACTGGGGGTCGATCTCATTAGACCGGTTCATGCCGAACGGCGAGCTCGTCCACTATTACCGGAAGGACTGGCGTTGGAGACGCCCTAAATCAGGTTGCTGCTTTCCTGGTCCGACACGATCCACCACAAGCCTTTTATTGCCTGATTTTCGCCTTCGCTTCCCGGCGGCGCGCGTGCAAGATTGGCTCTGTATAGCCATTTGGTTGCTCACGCCCCTTGAACACTAAATCGCAAGCGGCTTGAAAGGCGACGCTGTCGTCCAAGTTCGGAGCCATCTGGCGATAATCGGGGTCGCCAGCGTTCTGACCATCGACAACCGCGGCCATGCGCTCCAGGGTCTCCCGAACCTGCGCTTCTGTACAGACGCCGTGTCGTAGCCAGTTACAGATGTGCTGG
>DQEK01000113.1:21605-21727 GCA_003533545.1 Acidobacteriota bacterium
TGGAACAGCCGACGCCCTGATCAACCCAGCGCACCACGTAGCCCAGGATGCCCTGGGCATTATTGTCAAGTTCCTCCTGGATCTCGTCTGACGACCAACTTGGGTTTTCCGCCCGCGGAATC
>DQEK01000191.1 GCA_003533545.1 Acidobacteriota bacterium
CTTGACGTCGCTGCGGTCGGCGATGGCGTTCAGGTATCGCACTTGGTCGGAGGTGCGTCGTCCGGTGGCAGCGTCGACGATACAACCCAAGCCATTGAATGCGCAGTGGCGTAGTTCCTCGACGGCAAGGTCGATGTCCTCTCGGCCGACGTGCTCGTGGAACAGTGTCGCACCGCTGGTCAGTTCGCTGGGGGGTATGTCCCCTTGTAGCGTTCGGACAATGGCACCGGACGGAAAGCGTGGTTCTTCAACGCTGGCGAAACGCTGTTGGGCATGGAGAACTAGTTCGCCCGGACCGCTCGCGAAAACACCCGCGCCAGCCGCTGTGCCGAGCAAGGTCAGTGCCTCACGGCGAGAAAACGCTTGAGTTTGATTTTTCGGGGTCGACATAGCTTCTCCATCCGGTACGTCGAGGTGGGCGCCGCTAGTGTTCTTTGTGGTCAATCAGAACAACATTATTTCCCGGTTACGGTCTATGGGGCAATTTCTTGCGACGGGTTCTGGCGACGGCCTGAGTGCGGGCCGGCCTGGGCTTGAGGAACTGCTCTATGCTAGGTCAACAATCCGAAGATTCCGCCGGTGTGGATGAACAGCGGTCGTGGACCGAAGCGCTCGGGTTCATGGAGAAGCGGGCGGAACGCCTTGCCAGTGTAAACCGGGTCCAAAATCAACCCGCTCGTTCTGGCGACCCGTTCAATATCGGACATTTCCGCCTTGGTTGACAGTGCATACCCCCGCCCTTTGTAGCCTTCCACGACGGTGACCTTGTCAGCGCAAATGCGCGGCAGGCTGGGCCAGCGTGCGGTCGCTTCGTCACTGATGCGCGCGATCACCGATTTGAAGAAAGCCGCGTCGTCACAAACCGCGACGCCGTGGAGCGGAATGTCCAGCTTCAGACGTTGGAGGCCGATCGCCAGTCCAGCCAACGTCCCACCGCTACCGGTCGCGCAGATAATGGCAGAGGGCGGTTCGTCCCACTGCGTGGCCATTTCGTCTACAGCACGAATGTATCCCCATGACCCGAGTGCGTTGCTGCCGCCTTCAGGAATGACATAGCCCTCGGCACCCGCCGCGTCGGCCATTAGAGCCTGTCGGTTCTGATACTCCTCGGGGGTGACAAACCGAACCTCGGCGCCGACCAGGCGGTCGAGTTTGAGGTTGCCGGTCGCCGGCACATCGGGAGCGGGTGGGGTCCGTGTCCGAAGGAAAAGGACACAGCCGAGTCCTAGTTGGGCAGCAGCCACTGCCGTGGCCCGGCAGTGGTTACTCTGGATGCCTCCGCAGGTCAGAACCCGCTTGGCGCCGAGCGATTGTGCCTCGGCGAGTAGATATTCCAGCTTGCGGACCTTGTTTCCGCACAGAGCGGTACCCGTCAGATCATCACGTTTAATGAGCACCGTCCAGTTGTCACGGATGCGGTGGACCTGTTCTAACGGCGTAGGAAGCCGGGCAAGGCTGAGGCGGACCGGTTCCTCGTCATTGTTGTCCATGTTGCGTGGTCCGGTGAGTGTTCATTGAGCTGGCAAGACCTCAGGCATTAAAACTTTCTGGCCGGTCAAGAGTATAGTCGGCGTGTGAGTTCGGGAAGCTATCTCGTACCAGCTAGACTGAAGTCGGAAGGACCCTAATGAAACGAGTGAATGTGGGTTTTGTCGCTGTCTGTGTCACATTTGGTATTGCCGGCGCGGTTGCGATTCAAGCGCAGTTGCCGGGAGACGGTCCTCGCTATGAGAACGGCACCGACCTCGTCTTCCCGGCGGACTATCGCACCTGGACGTTTTTGGGTGCCGGCCTCGGAATGACCTACGATGACGACGGTGGTGCCGGCAACCCGCAGATGTTCTCGAACGTGTTCGTGAACCCTTCGTCGCACGCGCACTTTCTTGAGACAGGCGCTTGGCCAGACCGCACTGCGTTTGTACTCGAATTCCGCCAATCCGGCAGTGAGGCTTCGATCAACCGCGCGGGGCGGTTTCAGGGCGACCTGGTAATGCTCGAGGCCGAAGTGAAGGACTCACGTTTCGAGGACGGTTGGGCGTTCTTTAATTTTGGTCGGGCGGGGGCGCTCGCGGACACGGCGGCTCCGTTGACGGGAGAGCGTGTGGCCCGGTGTATCGAATGTCATACCGAGCACACTGCTGTTGAGCGGACGTTCGTGCAGTTTTATCCGACGCTGCTAGAGGTGGCACGGGAGAAGGGGACGTTGAAGCCGGGGTTCTGATGAAATCACGGCTTCAGGTGAACCGCCGTTGGCGGCCTGAACCATCCATGACGCGTGTTGTTGCCGGTCTCGATTGTGACATGGGCAGCTCGATGTAGCGGCTAACGTGCCACTAACACGGAGCCGCCGGCGAACCTGGTGCCGTCGCCGAGACACTCTTCGATGCGCAGGATTTCGTTCCATTTGGCCATGCGCTCGGAACGGGAGAACGACCCGACCTTGAGTTGGCCGGCGCGCCAGCCGACCGCTAGGTGCGCGACGGTTACGTCCTCCGTCTCACCTGATCGGGCAGAGATGATGGTGCCGAACCCGGCCTCCCGAGCAGCTTCTAGGGCCTGATGGCTCTCGCTGATCGTGCCGACCTGGTTCGGTTTAACGAGTAGCGCATTGCAGGCTCCGTCGCGAGCTGCTTGGATAACGTGGTCCGTCCTTGTCACTAGGTAGTCGTCGCCGACGACTTGCACGCGGTCTCCCACCGCCGCAGTGAACCGTTGCATCCCAATCGTGTCGTTCTCAGCGAGGGGGTCCTCCACCGACACGATCGGAAACCGGTCGACCCAGCCGACGAGCAATTCCACCAGTCCGTCGCTGTCGATTTCTTGTCCTTCGAGCCCTAGGCAGTAGTGCCCAGCTTCGTAGAACTCTGAGGCAGCGATGTCGAGCGAGATTGCCAGATCGGAACCCGGTGAGTGGCCGGTGTCCTCTATGGACCATAGGAGGAACTCGAGGGCTTCTTCATTGGTCTTGAAGACGGGCCAGTAGCCACCTTCGTCGGCCACTCCGCGCAGCCGTCCGGCGGCCTCCATCCTCTGACCGGCGGCCAAGTAGACCTCGGCGGTCCAGTCCAGCGCTTCGGCGAAGCTAGAGGCGCCAGGCGCCACAACCATGAAGTCTTGCACGTCGACCCGTTTTTTGGCGTGGGACCCACCGCCAAAAATCTGGACCTCAGGGAGAGGAATGAGCGCCTGTGAGTCACCGAGGAGATACCGCCAGAGGGGCTGGCCAGCCGCGGCGGCGGCGGCGTTCAGCGCGGCCATGGATACGGCGATCAGTGCGTTGCCGCCCAATCGGTGCCGGTCGTCGGTGCCGTCGAGGTCTACTAGGAGCTGGTCGAGACCTTTCTGGTCGAATACGTCACATCCTCGTATGGCCGGCGAGATTATGTCCGTTACGTTGCGTACCGCATTGGTGACATCCAAGCCGCCTAGTCGGCGGCCACCATCGCGCAGGTCGACGGCTTCGCCACTGCCGGTCGAAGCGCCGGCTGGAGCAATCGCGCGGCCCAACACACCGCCGTGTAGCTGGATTTCGGCTTCCACGGTGGGATGGCCTCGGGAGTCCCATACGCGCCTAGCGAGGACACGTTCGATCGGGAGCACAGAATTAGTCATGGGTGCTTGGCGTTGGGACTGGATGACCCGACTTCCAGCTCGGTCGTCCAAGCCTGACGCACGCGCAAGGGGCTGTCCACGGGGGACTTAAGCAGTGCTTTGGCCACCCGACGCACGCGCTCACGTTCGGATTCCCGGGTGAGGTACTCCACTGGAGATTTTCCGTCGACCCGAGCTAGGAACAGGCCAGGGAGTAGGCGGGCCACCCGGCACTCTATGGTCCTCCGAGGCTCCCACCCGACTCCGTTGAGATAGCTCTGGGCAAGGGCGTCGAATGAATCGAGGAATCCCCGAGTTGCTGATGGGGTCCAGAGACATTTGAGCAAGAGGTGGTTCAAACAGAAGGCTAGATCGAAGGCCGGGTCTCCGTACCAGGCGCATTCGGCGTCCAGAAAGACGGGGCCGTTGGGCCCCACTAAGATGTTCTTGGGACTGACGTCGCCATGGACCAGCACACGCTTGGTTCTTGAGGTCTCGTTTGCAACGGCACGCAAGTGAGTTCCTACGTCCGGGTGTCGCTCGGCTGTTGCGAGCAAATACGGTTCGATCCGGATGGCGTGAAAGATGTGGTCGGTGGCGAAACGCTTGGCCAGATCGTCTCGATCGGCAGTTGCGGTGTGAATCGACACGAGTTGACGACCGACGGCATGAGCGGTGGTCACCGAGGTGGAGCCGCGGCGGAGCTGTTCTTTCCACAACGGGTAGACGGCTGAATCGAGGAACCCCATAGCGAAACAGCCGGCTTCCGAGTCCTGGGCGATGAGCGGGGGAATACTCAAGGGTTCCACTTGCGCTACTTCCTTCATCCAGGCCCATTCGAAGTCGTTACGCTCGGTTGGAACTTCCCAGACCGCGTCTACCTTCAGTCGTGCCAGTGCTCGTTTGACGCAGATCGGGCCCTCAGGTCTCTGGACATGCCAGATGTCAGACGATACGCCGCCGGGTAACTTGGTCAGGATCGGGTTCGCCCCGGCTGGGATCAGCCGCATGCGCTGCAATGCAGCCACGATGACGGAATCGGGTCCAGACACGTGGACTTATGATAGCGGTGAGATGAACATTATTTTCCACTACGCGGCTGGTCCGATGCTGTCGGAGCGTCTCTCGGGGCTGGACGCGCAGGGGCTGCAAGTCAGCGTGTGTCCGGAGTCCGACGACAGCCGGTTCGCTGAACTGCTGCCGGACTGTGACGTCATTTGGCACCTGCTGGCACCAATCGATGCCGCCACGATAGAAGCGGCGCCGAAATTACGCCTGATCCAAAAGATAGGTGTTGGCGTGAACACTATTGATCTCGACGCGGCTCAGCGGCGCGGCATCTCGGTGTGCAACATGCCTGGTACCAACAGCCGGGCTGTAGCTGAAATGACCCTGTTCCTGATACTGGGCGCGCTACGGTGCGGGAGCCAGCTTGATGCCGCGGTACGTGCTGGGCGTGGCTGGGATCTGCCGTCTGTGATCCAGGATAGGTGCGGTGAGGTGAGAGGACGGACCATTGGTTTGGTAGGTTACGGTGCCGTGCCACGTTTGCTTGCACCGATTCTTGTGGCCATGGGCGCACGGGTGCTCTATTCCAGCCGGAGGCCCCAACTGGACGCTGTGGGGGTGCGTTGTCCGTTCGACGCGCTTCTGGCCGAGAGCGACGTCGTGTCGCTGCATCTTCCATTGACGTCTGAGACACGTTGCCTGATCGACGCTAGCGTCATCGACCGGATGAGACGAGGGGCAATCATCATCAACACCGCCCGTGGCGCGCTCATCGACGAATCGGCCTTGCTTGAGGCACTTCGCACGGGTCGTATCCGCGCGGCTGGTCTTGATGTATTCGCAACGGAGCCGATTTCCCCAGACAGTCCCTTGCTGGCGTTCGACAACGTGGTGGTCTCCCCCCACGTGGCTTGGCTCACGTCCGAGACGATGGAACGCAGCGTTACGGTCGCGGCGGAAAACTGCCGACGTCTCGATGTGGGCGAGCCGCTGCTTCATAGGGTTGTGTGAAGCGGAGCGGGGTCGGCCGCTGTCAGGTTCGGACCATGGGAGTGAACGTGACGTCTCCGGCGGCGGTATCTCCGGCTTCCAGTACGATTAATCCCGTGTCAGGACGTCCTTGGTCAGCCAAGTTAAAGCCATCGATGCAGTTGGTTGCCGGTTCTGCGCAGAAGAAGTCTTGTCTTTCTGGAGTGTAGATAACCAAACAACTGAATACCGGGTCCGCGGCAATCTCGAGCCCAGCGTTCCATTCTGGCCAATCCACCTTGGCAAGACCGCCGAATCCGACGAAGTTGTTGTCGAGCACACTGGCATCAGGGTTCAATCCGTCCGCATTGAGTGCAAGCTGAGGTGGTGGCACGACGAGGTCGGCCGGCATCGAGTTGGCGTCCGCCCGCCACATCCGGTTGACTGCGGCTCTAAGCCGTACGCGCGGCGTGCGGATGAAATAGGGGTGGAAACCGAATCCGACAGGCATGACTTCGGACGATTCGTTCGTGACCGCGAATCGTACCGTGAGGGTCTCCTGGGTCAGGTCGAACATCTGTTCGGCGCGGTATGTCCATGGCCAGGCGTCGGCTTGGTGCAGGTATTCGAGCGTTAGCTTGGCGTCAGAGTGGTGGACGACAGCCCAAGGGGCTCGCCAACCGTGCCCGTGAATGGCGTGGGGTTCTGGCTGGAAATTCTGAGGTAGTTGAATGGTTCGGCCACGGAACCGAAAGGCCGCGTCTCGGATTCGGTTCGAAAACGGCACCATCGGAAAACTCGATGTCGCCCCGGCCGAGCGACTGGTCACGGCCTCAGGACGGGCTGGTCGCATCCACTCGAACGTTCGACCGCGGTTCTCGGAGGCGTAACGGGTGATCGAGCCGCCCGCCACGGGTGAGACGGTAAGGATGGTCGTGCCGACTCTAAGTTCGACAAGGTCAGGCGATTGTTGAATCACGGGTACCTTCTGCCGGCCGATCTATTTGCGAACCGTCACGCGCATCGGCGGTGCACCTACTGCTCCCGGGGAAAATGATTTCGAGTTCCAGCGTCTTCAGGGAGACGGTAGTTGACTGAAATGTCGCTATCACGAGTTCTGTGTCGCTGGTGTGACTGGTCGCTTAACACCGGGTATCACTCATTCGAATTCATTGCCACAAGTCGGTGTTCGCCAAGGAACGCTCGGATCGCGGCGTAGATCCGGATGTTGTCGTCGGCGCTGAACCCGCCGTGTCCGCCACCCTCTACCGTGACAAGTTGGTTGGGCACCCCGGCTTCGTCAAGTGCTTCGTGTAGCCGAACGCCATGGTCATAGGGCACGATTGGGTCAGAGTCGCCATGGATGGTCAGCACCGGCGGCAACCCAGCTCTTACGTAGCTCAGGGGTGAAACGCGGTGCGCCACCTCGTCCCTGTCGGCACGGCTACCGAGCCAGGCTTCGGTAAAGTTTCCGGATGACCCTGGGGGGCCTTGCATCAAGCCCACTACGTCGGTGATGCCGTACCAGTTGACAATGGCTGCCACCTCCAACTCGGCCGTCGATGTTGTTCCGGTCGACCAAGAGCGGTTCCGGTCGCCGGGGCACTGGCGGTCGAGGCCAGCTGAGGCTGGCACCATTCCGGTGGCGAGCGACAAGTGACCGCCCGCGGAGTTGCCAGTCACCACTATCCGATCGACGTCAAAGTTGTATTGGTCGGCGTTCCGGTAGATCCATCGTAGGGCACACCGACAATCCTCGACGGCGGCCGGAGCATGTGCCACGTCGGCCATCCGGTATTCAACGTTGACCACCGACCACCCCATCTCCAGATAGGGTAGGAACGTAAGTGCTGAACTCTCTTTGCTGCCGTTGGTCCACCCGCCGCCGTGGATGTACATGAGTACCGGGGCAGACTCGGCTTGGCGGCACTGGTAGAGGTCGAGTTTTAGGTCGATACCACCCGCCCGCAGATAGGTGATGTTGGGGATGAGTCGGTAGCCGCCAGCGACTTCGACGAACCTGGTGGCAGGATCTGTAGGTTGTGCCGACGCGCTGCTAGCTGCACTGAGGCCGATGCTGGCGAGAACGGTGCCGACAATCAAAGAATGCGTACGCATGAAAACAACTCCAAGGTTATACAGGGGCGGACGAGAGCCCAACCCGCGGCTCGCCTAAAGACATCGAGTATATACGGCGCTTACCGGACTGCCTATTCTCGCTAGCGGCTACTTCCCGATGGTCTGATCGATAGCGAGTACAACGCGATTCCGGATGCGGTCGCGACATTCAGCGAGTCAACGTTGTCGGCAATCGGAATCCGTACACGGTAGTCCAAAAGCGCCGCGGCCTCGTCGCTGAGGCCGGTGCCCTCGGTCCCGAACAGTAACGCAATTGGAGTAGGGGCATCGGCAACGATCGCGTTGAGCTCAACGGCGTCAGGGTCGAGGGTCATACCCATCGTTGCAAAACCGAGTTCCTGCAGTCGTGTCAGTCCTTCTGGCCAGTCGTCGACTTCCCCGTAGGGAATTCGAAGTGTCGCACCGAGCGAGGTGCGAATGGCTTTTCGGTAGAGTGGATCTCCGCAGCCAGGACTGAGCAGGACACCGTTAGCGCCGAATGCTGCCGCGTTGCGGAAGATGCTGCCGACGTTGTCCGGATTACTGACCCGTTCGAGCACGACGACCAGTCGGCCGGTGGTCAGCGCAGGAAGGGTACGATCGGTGACCGGGGCCGGTCGTTCGCCGATGGCTAGACAGCCGCGGTGAACGTTGAATCCGACAATATTTTGTAGGAACTGATGGGAGGCGACGTAGACCGCTAGGTTGTCGGCTCGGTCGGTGAGTAGGTCTCTGAGACTGTCATAGGCTGTCGGTGTTGCCAACACTGACCTGGTATTCAGGTGCTGATGGGACAGTAGCTCTCGGACCACGAAGCGGCTCTCGGCGACGAAGAGCCCGCGCTTCCGGAGCAACACCGGGTCCGGTACGTTCCGGTAGTCCTCAAGGCGAGGGTCGTCGAGTTGGTCAATGTGGACGATCGGCATGGTGAAGGCCTACCCCGAGGGTCGCCCGGTTTCGATGATGCGTCAACTCCACTGGACTCGGACCCCCTGGGACGGGTCACAATCCCCGTGATGGGCATATCTTTCTCGTCCCGTTCCGATGCGATTGCACCGTTCCTAGCCATGGAGGTCATGGAGCGCGGTATGGCGATGTCCCGCGCCGGTGTAGACGTCCTGCAATTAGGGGTCGGCGAGCCCGGGTTTCCCCCTCCACCAGAGGTTACCGAGGCGGTGGCTGTTGCTGTGGCAGCCGGACACACTCACTACACGGATAGCCGCGGCCTGGTCGAATTGCGGGAGGCAATCGCGACAGACTGCCACAAGCGACGAGGGGTCGCCGTCGACTCGGAGCAGATTATCGTAACGAGCGGCTCGTCCCCGGCCCTGCTCATAGTGTTGAGCCTGCTACTGGATCCCGGGGACGAGGTGATTATTCCGACGCCGCACTATCCGTGCTACCCCAACATGGTTGAGGTCTGTGGGGGACGAGCTGTCTTTGTGCCGACGGCTCCAGAGGACGGCTACCTGATTGATGTGGACCGGGTGCGAGCGGTGGTGACGGCACGAACGAAGGGGTTACTGGTCGCGTCCCCGGCG
>DQEK01000432.1:0-1771 GCA_003533545.1 Acidobacteriota bacterium
TATTTACCGGTTTTCCGCACGCAGACATCAGTCAGGCAGGCCTGTCGGTTGTGGTGGCCACAGATAACGATCCTGATCTTGCCGTAAAGCTGCGCGATGAGTTACTTGACCAGGCGTGGATAGACAGGGAGCGTTTCGTTTACCGGCTGGAGCCGCTGGAGGTGTCGGTGACCCGTGCGAAGCAACTGGGTGACCAGCCCAGTAGCGACGGTCCCGTCCTGATCCTCGATCACTATGACAACACCGCATCCGGCGGCACCATGGACACCACCAACGTGCTGGCCGAGGTCCTGAAGCAGGGTATCGACGACGTTGCCTTCTGCGGGATTTTCGACCCCGAGGCAGTTGAGTGTCTGTACTCGTCCGGTGTTGGCAGCGAGGTGACCGTGCCTCTAGGTGGTCGATTGCCGATGCCCGCGTTACGCCGTCAGAGCCGCCCACTTGAGGTCAGCGGCCGCGTCAAGTGCCTGACAGATGGGCGTTTTGAAACCAGCATAGCCATGGGACGGGGTCTGATGACCGACATGGGGAAGACGGCAGTTCTCTCGGTCGGCAGTGTCGACATCATGGTGATCTCGCGTCACTTTGAACCCGTGGATCCTGGCTGTTTCCGTTCGGTCGGCATAGAGCCGACCGAACGGCGTTTCCTGATGCTGAAAAGCCGCATTCACTACCGGGTGGGTTTTCGGGATCTGGCCCGTGAGGTCGTCGAGTGCGCGGGACTCGGCGTCTGTACATCGGATTATTCGGAGATCAGTTTCGAGAACGTACGCCGGCCGATCTACCCGCTTGACGAGATCAAGATGAGGAATTGAGTATGACGAGTGTTCCTCAGCCAGGCGTTGATTCGCCCGGACAAGCTTAAAGCATTTTGATTGCACTGCTGTCAGATTGAGTCAAACAAGCCGTTTCCACAATGCAAGATCTCGCAGCACCCCGCTACGTCCCAAGCCGCTGCGTTTACACTCTGTGGTCCGGGCGATAGACTTTGACGGTTACACCTGCCTTCCACACAGAAGGTCGCCTCCCCAATCGCCAACGGATGGAGATTGAAACGCATGGCTGACGCAGACAATACCGAGGCCAAGAATTACGCAGCCGATGTTCCGATGCGCAGCGAGCCCTTTTTTCTCAAAGGCTCGAACAACCTCGACTGGGGAATGAAGAATCGTCTGGCCGCGATCTTCAACCCCTCCTCTGGCCGTACCGTCATGCTGGCATTCGACCACGGCTATTTCCTGGGCCCGACCAGTGGTCTGGAGCGGGTCGACCTGAATATCGTTCCCCTGATCCAATATGCTGACACATTGATGTTGACTCGTGGCATCCTGCGGACCAGCATTCCCCCGACCTATACCAGGGGTATCGTGCTGCGCGCCAGTGGCGGTCCGAGCATCTTGAAAGAGCTCTCCAACGAGGAGATTGCCGTCAGTATCGACGAGGCCATTCGCCTTAACGTGGCAGCCATGGCCGTTCAGGTGTTCGTCGGCGGTGAGCATGAGACCCGCTCGGTCCACAACATGACACGGCTTGTCGATATGGGTAATCGTCACGGAATCGCAACGCTCGCCGTGACTGCAGTAGGGACGGAGATGGTGCGTGACGCCAAGTACATGCGTTTGGCGACCCGGATGTGTGCCGAGCTTGGTGCCACCTACGTCAAGACCTACTACGTCGATGAGGGCTTCGAGACGGTTACCGCTGCGTGTCCCGTACCGATCGTCATTGCCGGTGGTAAGAAGCTGCCCGAGGCCGAGGCGTTGCAGCTCGC
>DQEK01000432.1:2197-4439 GCA_003533545.1 Acidobacteriota bacterium
GTTCACAAGAATCTCTCTCCAAAAGAGGCTTACGACCTCTATCTGACACTCAAAGACGGCGACGAGCATCCGGCTGACAGTTGAGCGAACGCCGCGCGAATATGGCGACCCCCTCAGTCTTTGAAGCGATCCGTCCCACCACGCCGACGGTCAGCGTTGGCGTGTTGACCGCTGACCTCGGCCCTCTCGCTTCCCAGGTCGAGATTCACGAATGCAGTGGCGTCAAACTGGCTCATTTCGAGGTGATGGATGGATGCTTCTGTCCCATGACGACGATTAGCCCGTCGATCGTTGGTGCCGTGCGTACGTCGCTCATCAAAGATGGGCACCTGATGATCACGGATTCGATCGATAAGATCACGAATTATGTGAAGGCCAGTGCTGACGTCATCACTGTTTACTCTGTGGTGGAGGCCCGCTGATCGTGAAAAATCGCTGGTCGGATGTCGAAGCGAGACAGTTCGTCGACCGATACGGGGCAGACCATGGCGAGGAATTGGCTCTACGAACATACACCAGTCGCCTGATCGGTACTGAGTCCTCTCTAGTGCTCCACGGTGGAGGAAACACCTCCGTCAAAGGGACGCTACCGAACCTTTTCGGAGAAACCGCACCAGCTCTTTTCATCAAAGCCTCGGGACAGGACCTGGCAACTATTGCTCCCGAAGGCCACGTACCAGTAGACCTTGCCTACCTGCAACGGCTTCACGAAGTCGAAGATCTTTCTGACGGAGCGTTGCTGAACGAGCTTCGTACCCATCTTCTCGACCACCGTTCTCCGACGCCCTCGATTGAGACGCCTGTCCACGCATGTCTGCCAGGCCGCGTCATCGATCATACTCATGCTGATGCGATCCTCACCCTGACGAACCAAGCCGATGGAACCCGGCACGTGCGCGCTGCTCTTGGGGATGACATCTTGATTCTGCCCTATATGCCGCCGGGCATTCGTCTGGCTAAGGCGTGCGCCGACGCGGTTGCGGCGACGCCGGGAGCTCAGGCCATGGTATGGATACACCATGGCATCACTGTCTGGGGAGAGACGGCACGCGAGAGCTACGATCGAATGATCGATCTCGTTTCACGTGCCGAGGCATACCTGGAGAAAACCGCGACTAAAGTTCTGGTGTCCCTGCAAGAGACATCGGCAGAGCTCGCCGGCCGGCGTTTGTCCAGCGTGGCGCCTCTGCTGCGTGGCCGGCTTGCGCGGGCGACCGGTGATCCGGATCGTCCGTACCAACGAATGGTGCTCCGCCCGCTGGCGACCCCGGAGATTCTCGCCTTCCTCGATACTGAGGAGGCCCGGACGCTCGCACTTTCGCCCCCACTCACTGCCGATCATCTGATTCGGACGAAGATTCTGCCGGCGTGGATAGACGACCCGGCCTACGATGACGAGGCACTGTTCAAACGCCAGATCGACACTGGACTCCAGCGCTACGCCGAAGACTACCGCGCTTACCTTACCCGCCATAGCAACCGCTTGCCCGCTGGTATCGAGCCATTCGAGCCCTCTCCGACGGTCGTCCTTTTCCCCGGAATGGGAGCGCTCTGCGTAGGTGAGGACGCCCGCTCGGCCGTGATCGCTCGCGATATTACGGCCCAGACATTTTCCGCAAAGGCTTTAATTGCAGCCATGGGTTCGTGCTATCAGGCTCCCAGCGAAGAGCATCTTTTCGACATGGAGTACCGGCCGATGCAGCAGGCGAAGCTGGCTCGGGCAGGTGCCCCGCCTCTGGGTGGTCGAGTCGCACTGGTGACCGGTGCGGGGGGTGCAATTGGCTCGGGTATCTCCGAGCGGCTTCTCTTGGAGGGCGCGCACGTGGCGGTCACAGACTTACCTGGTGATTCGCTCAGCCAGCTGGCTGAATCGTTAGGCCGGCAGTTTCCAAACCGGGTTCTTGCCATTGGCCTCGACGTTACTGATCCTGGTTCCGTCACCGACGGCTTCGCACAGGTGAGCCGCGCATGGGGCGGTGTGGACATCGTTGTGATCAATGCTGGACTGGCCCACGTTTCCTCACTAGAGACCATGGAAATTGAGAAGTTTCAGCAACTCGAGCGGGTTAATACACATGGCACTTTGTTGCTGTTGCGCGAGGCGGCACGGCATATGAAACGGCAAGGGACCGGCGGTGACATCGTGCTGGTGTCGACCAAGAATGTCTTCGCCCCCGGCGCTGAATTCGGGGCTTACAGTGCGACCAAGGCAGCCGGCCACCAGCTCGCTCGGATCGCCAGT
>DQEK01000335.1:0-770 GCA_003533545.1 Acidobacteriota bacterium
AACGCCTCGGCCTGCGCGAGGAAGGGCTCGTAGCGCTTGTCGGCCTGAAGCTCGGCCAGAGTTTCGCCGTTGCGCTGCTTTACCCACTCGAGTGCTCGTTTGCCCTCGACCTCCTCGAGCCAAAGGAACGGGTCGTCGAGGATCGGCGGTCGCCGGGTTGCATCTTCAGCCAAGGTTGCGCCTGCCATGATCAGTCCACAAAAAAACCAGGTCCATCTTTTCATCGTCGGCCCGGGACGCTACCGAGCCAATACGCACAGCACAACCAAGCGCTTGGCTCCGACTTCATCAATGTCCGGCAACCGGCTTCGTCCGTCCAGAGGCTGACCGCGCAATTCCCTGGGTCAGCAGGCAGGGCTGGCTTTTGCCCCTCCCCGTCGATAGCCTTTACCAAGCGGCCAGAGACGGTCGCATTACTATTCACCAATGAAAATATTTTGTCTGGGTGCCGCCGGGAAAATCAGTCGCGAATCGGTTCTCGATCTCTTGCAGTCCGACAAACCCACTCGGGTTACGATCGGCGATACGGACGAGGCCCGCGGACGGGAGGTGGTCGCTTGGCTGGCCGACGACCGCGTTGACTTCGCCCAAGCTGATGTTTTCCAGACCGACCAGACCGCTGACTTGATGCGGGATTACGATCTCGTCATGGATGGCACTCCCATCTCCATCAACCACGAGTCAACACTGTGCATCGCGAGGGCGGGTGTGCATGGCGTGAACCTAAACGGAACCGGGCCGGAGTTCGCGTTTCATGATGCGTTTGTCGA
>DQEK01000335.1:1114-2536 GCA_003533545.1 Acidobacteriota bacterium
CAAAACCTACGTGCCGGGATTCGGGATGACACCGGGCATCACCAACGTGATGTCCCGTTACGCGCACGACCGGCTGGAGTCAATTGACACCATTCGCATCAGCCACGGGGCGTTCCGGCCGTTTGCCTTCTCGCCGGCGATCACCGAGACCACCCGTATAGAATACGAGCCCGGCTTGGAAAGCCGGATCGTTTTTGAGGACGGCGCGTTCAAGCAGGTCGAGCCATTCGCGCGGCCGCTGGAGATAACACTGCCCGAGCCGTTTGGGACACACACGCAGTACATCATCCCCCATGCCGAAACCCAGACAATCCCCCGGTCGTTCAGGGAGAAGGGAGTCCGGTTGGTCGAAGTGCGTGGGACGTGGCCTCCGGCGAACATGCAACTGCTGCGCGTTCTGTATGACTGGGGTTTCCTCGAGAACAAAACGGTGAGTGTAGACGGGGTCGACGTGGGCGTGATGGATACCATCGCGAGTTATCTGCTGCAATCCGATCAAGGAACCACGACCAAGCTGTACGGGTATGCCCTGCACGTTGAGGTCACCGGGACGGAGAACGGCAAACCGGTTTGCTACACCCTGACAACTTCACATCCGGCCTCGGATGGATCAGTTGCCGACTGGGAAGGCCTTCGCGCCTACACCCGCTCTGTCGGAATCCCGATGTCCATTGCCGCCCAGTTGATTCTCGATGGCCAGGGTTCTGGCTTGGGGGTTGTCGCTCCGGAGCTGGCGTTCGCTCCGGAAGTCGTCTTTGCCGAACTGAAGAAACGGCAGATTGCGATTCATATCGACAAGCAGGATATAGGTTAGGCGCCGACCGCACCGAGCCAAGTGTTCAAGCTGTCAGATTTGGCATTGTCCAAAAAACGCTCGAGGTGCTTCATGCCGTAGGCGTGGAAATCCACGTCGAGGGTCGAGATGCCCACCTGCACGTAGGACCACATCGCTTCGCGCAAATCGGAGAGCACCCGCAGCAGATGCAGTTGTGCCATTTCCGACGGACTTGGCTCCCGGCCGAGGTACGACTCCATCAATGCACGGCAACCGGCTTCGTCCATACAGAAGTTGACCGCGCAATTTCCCAGGTCGACATAGGGGTCGCCCATGCCGGCGTACTCCCAATCCAAGAGGTAGAGCCGGTCTTTGCCTTGCAGAAAATTTGCCGCAATCAGGTCGTTGTGGCACGGAGCCGAAACTCTCGAGCAACGCTCGATCGCATTGACAATTTCCCCGGAGAATTTCAGCGCCTCGCCGAGTTGGCCTGGGTGGGTGACGTTGAACCGCTTGGCAGTCGAAATGTAGTCTTCGATTACCGACGGCAGATCAAACGTGCCGGGAACCTCCGGCGCCGAGTGCAGACGGTGGAGCAGCCTGGCCACGCTGCGGATTGTCACAGGGTCGGTCGTTTCAATTGGGCC
>DQEK01000335.1:2875-3434 GCA_003533545.1 Acidobacteriota bacterium
AAACGGGTGACGAGTATTTCGTGTTCGGCGAGGAAGGCCACCGGCTCAGGGGCGATGCCGATCTCCCAGGCCACGCGTGAAATCGCGTGTTCGGTTTGCCGGTTGATGCCGAACAGGTCGGTGTCTTTCCCGGGCAACCGGGCCACGAACTTTTCGCCGCTGCCGGTCTCGATGAGGAGATTTAGATTCGTGAGGCCGCCGGGAATGGGGTTGAGCGTAAACGTCCCCCAGCCGGGGAATTCAGCGCTCAATAACTCCTCGGCTTGCTCCGTTGAAATCATGCTGAATGACCCCGCTTGGCGAAGTGGGGCGACTAAATATTCTCCTTCGGCGCGTCAGGGTCTTCCTTGGCCGGCTTTTTCGCGCCGGGCGGTGGCTCGACGACGAGCACTGGTATAGGGTAGCGCAGCTTCATCACATCATCCACGACCACCTCGATGTTGTACACGCCGGGTGTCTCAAACTTGGTGCCGGCAAACACTGCGATGTTGGTCGCGTGATGTGTGGGGTCGCGCAGGACGAACTTGGTCTCGCACTTGCAAACGACTGTTTCCTGGTC
>DQEK01000335.1:3832-3967 GCA_003533545.1 Acidobacteriota bacterium
TTGCCGGCGACGATCGGCATCTTGGGCACGCGGATCATGCCAATGATACCCAGCGCAATGAAGTTACCGGTGGCCTCCTGGCGCACGTCTTCGCACAGCACGGAGCATTGTAGGTCGGGGAGTATTCGGGATGCT
>DQEK01000123.1 GCA_003533545.1 Acidobacteriota bacterium
CCGATGGAACCCAAACGATTCTTGGTCACTGGGGGCAGTCAGGGCATTGGCGCGGCGCTGGTTAGTCAGGCGAGGACGGTCGGCCACAGGGTCGTGTTCACCGGAAGGCACGACGAGACTGTCTCGCAGGTGGCGAGCGACACCGGAGCGTTCGGGGTGAAAGCCGACAATCGTGTTGATGCGGAGAACGAGATGACCCTTGACGTCTGTCGCCAGCGGATGGGCGGTGTGGACGTCCTGATTAACAACGCGGCGTCATGGTACGACGCGGAGATCGGGGAGCTCGACGTCGACGCGATGCGCCGGTTGTTCGACAGCAACCTATTCGGCATGGTCGACCTGACGAACCGTGTTGTGCCGCTCATGAAAGCTCAGGAACAGGGTGACATCGTCAACATTTCGTCGACGTCCGGCACAAAAGGGCGAAAGCTCGGCACTGCCTACGCGGCCAGCAAATGGGCGGTGCGTGGCGTCACGCAGTGCTGGCAGGCAGAACTCCGACCACACAGTATCCGTGTCATCAGCGTTTGTCCGTCTGAAGTGCAGACGCGATGGGGCGGTCGCGAGGGACGAGACAATCCCAATAAGCTGTACGCTGATGACATTGCCGAGACGATCATGGCGGCGCTGGCCATGCCGCGGAGAGCGTTCTGGCCGGAGGTGTCGGTCTTTGCCACCAACCCGTGGAAGGAAGATTGAGTTAGAGCCTGGGAAGGACAGTCATGACGGGAACTGCAGGACGGGGGAGTGGCTTGACACGCTTCGCGCGACGCGGTGGTGCTGTCGCCGTAACGGCGGCGTTGTTGGTGGTCGGAACGGTCCTGCCGGTGCGCGCCCAGATGCCTGGGCTTCCGCCGATTCCATTGCCCGATCGTCCTCAACTGTTCGAAACGGCTGAGCACTCCCAGATTCGACTCGTAGTCGTGACTCGTGGGTTGTCTCATCCCTGGGGGTTGGCGTTCCTGCCCGATGGCAGCATCCTCGTCACCGAGCGTCAGGGGCGCTTGCGGTTGATTCGAAACGGCGTGCTCGATCCGACCCCAATCGCCGGCGTGCCTGTGGTGCACGCGCGGGGATTGGCAGGGTTGATGGACGTTGCTCTCCACCCACGGTTCGACGAAAACCACCATGTCTACTTTACCTATTCAAAGCCGATGGGAGATGAAGTGCGAGTCACGCTCGCGCGGGGGCGCCTGGACGGGCTGGAACTGACCGATGTGCGGGACCTGTTTCTCTCCGACCCGGTCGGTGGCGGTGGTACGGCGGCTTCCCGCGTGGTTTTTGGCGTCGACGGCATGTTGTTCATGACGGTCGGTGGCGCCTTCGGAGCGTCAGGCGGTGGACAGCGGGCCCAGGATCCCGGCAACACGATCGGAAAATTGATTCGGTTGACCGAGGATGGTGGCATCCCCGACGACAATCCGTTCGTGGGTCGGGAGGGAACTCGACCTGAGGTGTTCTCGTCCGGGCATCGTAATCAACTAGGTTTGACCACGCATCCGGAAACCGGGGACATCTGGGCCCACGAGAACGGACCGCTCGGGGGGGACGAAGTGAATCTCATTCGAGCCGGGGGTAACTACGGATGGCCCGTCGTGTCCCACAGTCGCGAGTACTCCGGTGGACGGGTGGCCCTACGCACCTGGCAAGAGGGCATGGAGTCCGCTGAAATTGTCTGGTTGCCGGCCATCGCGCCCTCCGGCATGGTGTTCTACGACGGCACGCGTTTCCCCGAGTGGCAGGGCAACCTGTTTGTTGGGTCACTCAGAATCGGTGGGATTCGAAACACTGGGCATCTCCAGCGCATCGTGTTCAATGAGCAGGGAGAAGAAGCTCGACGCGAGTCACTCTTGGTCGAGCTTAGGCAGCGTATTCGTGATGTGCGACAGGGACCGGACGGACTACTCTATGTGCTGACCGACGCCGATGAAGGCGCGCTGCTACGAATCGAACCGGCCGATGCAGGAGTCCCCTGAACGCGACCGCCCGTCGCTCGGCGGGTCCGCCTGCGTGAGGTTCGAAGTTTTGTGCTAGGGCGTGACGGTGACCGTGACGTCTGAGTCGACGTTCAGCACACCGTCTGAGGCCAGGCAGCGCAACACGTAGGTGCCCGGCTCGGTAAAGGTGACCTCGGTCTGAAAACGACTGTCTTCCGGTACCGGTGGGGGATACCAGTAGTTAGCCCACGGCGAGTTCGCATGCACGCGGGTGTCTTCCCACACCTTGGTCTGCTCAGGCGAGAAGGTGACTGCCCCTGTGCCTCGATACACGTACCAGGACAGGCGCAGGCCAGTCGCGCTGCCAACGGTGATTCGAGTTGGCTTCCTCCAGCCGGGTCGCACCCTGGCTGGACCGGCTAGGCCCAACGCCGCAGCCGCGGCTGAGGCCGCCCCCTGGTCCGTCGGCTTGGTAGCCTCGGGTACGCCGTCGTCACTGGCAATGGCCACGAGCGCCAACGGTTCGTTGACCCGGATTGTACGCTCGCTTGCCCCTTCGACGGTGAGGGCCGGGGCGAGGTTGGCGCGAATTGCCGGGTTCGTCGATCCCGCCCCGAACGCGCCCTGTTCAGAGCCCCTGACCATGTTGTCGACCTTATAGTCGAGCCGCAGGGAACCGTAGGCACTGACGGTCTGACCGTTCACCGTGAGGGTCCAGATGACTTCGTCTGCTTCACGGAACCCCTCTGGCACCGGCACCCTAAAAACGAAACGGTTTCGGCGGGGCAGGAAATGCGTCGGTTGTCCCTGGTCGGCC
>DQEK01000302.1:0-1808 GCA_003533545.1 Acidobacteriota bacterium
GATAGAAGTCTGAATTTAAGGAGAACATCGGCCATGGCGCCAAAATCTCGGCCCGACGCATTCCCCTCAACTCACCGTTCTACTTGACAGTGGCCTCGACGACGCGCTCGACGGTTAGGCCCTGAACAATGATCGAGAAGACCACCACCCCGTAAGTAGCCGCCAGAATTTGGTCCCGGACGGGCGATGGCGGAAGTGACAGCGCCAGTGCCACCGAGATTCCACCCCGTAGCCCCCCCCACGTCAGTACCGGAATCGCACCCGGAGTGAACTCTTGCCACCGCCGCAGTGCCAGGACGGGCACACTGACACTCACGAACCGCACCGCAAGCACCAGGGGAATGGCTCCGGCTGCAATCCACGCCATCGCAGGCGTAAAGGTCAATGCGAACACCTCAAAACCGATCGCCAAAAACAGTAGCGAGTTCAAGATTTCGTCAAGCAGCGACCAGAATTTCTCAACGTGGTCGCACGTGCCTTCACTCATCGCAAACTGGGTGCCGTGGTTACCGATGAACAGCCCAGCCACCACCATGGCAATCGGTCCGGACAGATGAAATCGCAACGCTAGCGCGTAAGCGCCCATAACCAAGGCCAAGGTGATCAACACCTCGAGATTGTGTTCATCGATGGCCCGCATCGCGCGGTAGGCCACATAGCCAGCAACGAGACCGAGCACGAGGCCTCCCACGACTTCCGTGACGAACAGGCGCGCAACGCCGCCAGTCGTCAACTCAGCGCCGTGCCCGTCTCCTCCGGTAGCGACCGCAACGACAATCGTGAACAGCACGACCCCGATCCCATCGTTAAACAGACTCTCACCGGCGATCTTGGCTTCGAGCGTCTCCGGCACCTGGGTTTTTTTCAGGATACCAAGCACAGCGATGGGATCTGTCGGTGAGATCAGCGCGCCGAACACAAAACAATACGGAAGAGGAACAGCAAGCCCAGCCAAGCCGCTGAGCGCATACGTTGCCAAAGCGATCAGCGCCGTCGAAAGCACGACGCCGACCGTGGCCAGCGTGCCTATCGCCCAACGACGGCTGGCTAAGTGCTCGAGATCAACGTGTAACGCTCCGGCAAAAAGCAGGAACCCCAGCAGCCCCGTCATCAACGTGTCATGAAAATCGATCTGGGTCAGCGTGTCGCGCACGCTGGCTTCGAGCCCGAGCGACGGCACCACGGCATCAAGGAACAGCGCGGCGAACGACACACCGAGCGCAATCACGACGAGCCCGATGGTGTGCGGTAACCGGAACCACTTGTGGTTCACCCACCCGCAGACCGCTGCGAGGGTGACCACCAGGGCGATCAAGTTGAAGAGTGAAGTGAGGGACACGGGGCTGTCAGGAACGTCTCCGACGCGTCGCGATCGTTTTTCGGACCGGCTTCTTGGCAGGCTTACGCCTCGAAACCGACGTGCTCTGCGCATTGTCAAGCGATCCGAGGGCAACGCTGCGCTGATACGCGGCCAGAACCGCCTTTGAGAGTACCGTTCGAAATCCACCTTTCTCGAGTTGATAAATCGCGTCGGCCGTCGTACCGCCCGGAGAGGTCACCATGTTGCGCATCTCGGCCGGGTGTAGCGCAGAACGTTCGGCGAACATGGCAGAGCCCCGAACGGTCTGCACAACCATCTCGCGAGCATCAGTGCGAGACCACCCTAGATGTACAGCAGCGTCGACCAACGCCTCCATCAGCATGAACACGTAGGCTGGTCCACTACCACTAACCGCGGTTGCCTTGTCGAGGAAACTCTCGTCCCGCACGTACAGCTGCTTGCCGAGCGCACCCAGCAGGGCGCCCGC
>DQEK01000302.1:2104-12297 GCA_003533545.1 Acidobacteriota bacterium
TGCTTGCCGAGCGCGCCCAGCAGGGCGCCCGCCTGCTTTCGCTGTTTGTCCGACACCGCGTCGGTTGCAGTCCACACGGTCATCCCCTCGCCGACTTGCGCTGGGGTGTTTGGCATCGTCCGGACGATCGCCTCATGGTCAAGCCCATCGGCGATCATGGTGATGGGCGCACCAGCCACGATCGACACCACCAGAGTCGACGGCCGCAACGCGCCTTTCAGATCGCCGCAAACCGTCGCCAGCACCTGCGGCTTGACCGCCAGCACGACAATGTGAGCCTTCCGCGCAGCCGCACGGTTGTCGCGGCTAGTTCTGACATTGAACAAGCGCTCCACCTCGTTCAAGCGCTCGGGATGAAGATCAGACGCGGTGATAGCGTCGGGCTCCATGAGGTTGTGCCGCAACAAGCCGCCAATCATCGCCTCGCCCATCGCACCGGCGCCGATGAAGGCGACGGGCGAATCGTGCAGAATCGTGGACCGTGTCAAGAACTGCTCCTTTCGCGCTAGAAACGCAGCGCCCTACCCGCTATGTTACGGTCCGTGCATGCCACGGGTAAACTCACCACGAAATGGATCCACTGACCCATACCGTTGTAGGCGCTAGCCTAGCGCAGACCCGCTTCGGTCGAGTACCGCTCGGCACCGCCACCCTCGTGGTCGGTGCCAATCTACCGGACATTGATGCCGCAACATACTTCATCAGCAGCGACCTGTCGCTAGGGGTCCGGCGTGGCTGGACCCACGGGGTCCTCGCCATGATCTTGTTTCCGGCGTTTCTCGGATGGGTGATGCACCGGATCGACTTGTTTCGCTGCCAGCGAAACTCGTCGGCCACGCCGGTGCGATTGGGACGTCTGATGGCGCTGTCGTACATCGCGGTCCTGTCACATCCGGCGCTCGACTGGCTGAACACCTATGGTGTGCGCTTGCTGATGCCATTCGATGGCACCTGGTTTTACGGCGACAGCCTATTCATCATCGACCCTTGGGTATGGTTGCTGCTGGGCACGACCGCAGTACTAGCCCACAGCGGGTCACGGCTCCACGCCGCCGGCTGGATCTCTTTGGGCGCCATCACCACCGCGCTGGTCACGGGGTTCCCCGGCATCCCCGGGCCGACGCGCGTGCTCTGGTGTCTCGGCGTCGCAACCATTGCCGGTCTGCGGACCTGGGGCGGCCTGCAGTCCCGCCTACACCGACTCGCAACCACCTGCCTGGTGCTGGCTGGGATTTACGTCGTTGCGATGGCCGGTAGCTCCAAACTCGCGCACAGCCAGGTCACCAAGTGGGCCCGAGACAACGGGCTCGAGCCTCAGAACATCATGGTAGGGCCGATGCCGGCGGATCCATTCCGGCGGAGCGTACTTGTCGCCGATGAGCAACACTACCATCGTGTTCTTCTCGATTGGCGAGCCAGCGAATTGATCGTGCCCGTGGGGCCACAGACACCTATCGGCGACGACCATGCAGCCGCCGGCGCCGCGCTGTCTGACTCCAGCGTCTGGGGACTGGCCACGTGGACCCGGTTTCCCGCGTTTGAGATCGAACCGCTGGACAACGGCTATCGCGTGACGATCACTGACATGAGGACGCCCGCCGCGGAGGGACGATTCGGACGCGGCGTGGTCACGCTCGGCCCCGACCTACAGCCCCGGTGAGTGCCCTTGCGCGACGGGTAGCCCCCGGCCCGGGCCTGAGGAAGATCAAAACCGCCGTTCTCACTACGTTCCCACCGGAGCCCCTGCAGGACCAACGTCGGTAATGTCCGGCGCATAGGAACCGAAGCTCCACAGGTGCCCCTCAAGGTCCCGCGCCACATACTCGCGTGACCCGTATGGTGTCTCTTCGAGCGCCACGACGATCTCCGCACCGGCTGTTTTGGCCCGTTCGTAATGCGCATTGACATCGTCGACATGCACGTAGATTCCCTGCGTGGTGCCACCAGTCGCAGCGGGGCTTTTCAGGTTCAACCCGTCCTCCTCGACCGTACCGAGCATCACGACACCACCTCCGTAGCGAAGCTGCGCGTGGGCGATGGTCCCTTTGGGACCCGGAACGATCATCTGCTTCTCGAACCCAAAGACGGTGGAGAGCCACTCGAACGCAGCTGGCGCATCCTGATAGCGGAGAAAGGGGAAAATTCTGGTGGCAGGCGGGTTGCTCATCCAATCATCCTGTCTAGATCTTGCGCAAAAGTCACGCGTGGTGCACCGATGTCAGTCCAACATCACACTATCCCTAGGCACGATTTTCGACACCTACCGCGACCGGGTTACACTCATTCGTCTGTTGTGGGTTTTGGATTAGACGCCCGGGACGCCGCTCAGGTCTTTCGAACTGGACGAGGACACAATCAATGATTGCAGCACCGGGTTTCCTCGCACCGCGAGTGGCGGTTGGCGCACTGGCACTCCTAATTTTCGCAGTGCCGGCTGCTGCGCAGAACGGGTCGAGTTTTCTCGACGCAGCACGCTCAGCGATCGACTATACCGTCGCCAGCACACAGCCATTAACTACCTGCCGAACACTGGTCGGGCTCACGGGACACGACTACTCGATCATTTCGGCTACGTTGATGGAGGAAACCGCGGACGTACCGGAACACTGCCGGGTCTACGGGGTCATCCAGCCTGAGATTCGATTCGGCGTCCACCTGCCCACTGGATGGAACGAACGCTTCTACATGCAGGGCAATGGGGGCTACGCCGGAAACGCACCGGATGCAAACAACACGCTCCGAACCGCCATGCGGGCGGTCTCACACGGATTCGCGTCAGCCTCGACCGACACGGGTCACGACGGCCGGGTAGAACCGTTAGGCACCTTCGCGTACAACAATCTGCCTAAGGAGGTCGACTACTCGTTCCGGGCCATCCACCTGACCGCGGTGACGGCAAAGACGATCATCGCCGCGTATTACGGCACGGCTGAACAGCATTCTTACTGGGACGGCTGCTCGACCGGTGGCCGCCAGGGATTGATGTCCGCGCAACGGTTTCCAGACGACTTCGATGGCATCGTGGCCGGCGCGCCAGTGCAAAATTTCACGGACACACAGATGGCTTACGTCTGGAACAACCAAGCACTTGCGAGGGCACCGCTAACCGAGGCCAAGGTCGCGATGGTCGGCGAGGCGGTCTACGCACAGTGCGACGCGATCGACGGCCTCCGCGATGGCCTAATCGACGACCCTCGGCAATGCACCTTTGACCCAAAGGTGCACCTGCCGGTATGCAGTGACTCAACCTCTGGCGACTGCTTCACGCCGGGCGAAATTGATACCTTGGCGGCCATCTACGGTGGCCCCGTTGGGAACGGACGTCAACTTTTCCCAGGCCAGCCGCTGGGCGCAGAAGCCGGTGGAGGATGGACCAATTGGATCGTGTCTGACCGAGGCCAAACCATCGGACTCCGGTTCTCTGAAACGTTCTTCAAGTATCTGGCGTTCACCCCGGACGAACCAGATTTCGAGTGGCGCACATTCGACTTCAACATTGATCCGGACCGGGTAACAATCCGGGAAATCCTGGACGCTGTGGACCCGGATCTCTCAGCGTTCCAAGACCGCGGTGGCAAGATGATCACCCACTTCGGATGGGCCGATACTGCACTGAACCCGATGATGACCGTGAACTACTACGAAGATGTGCAAGCCACGATGGGCGAGACAACCGCGGCCGAGTTCTATCGCCTCTTTATGGTGCCAGGTATGTTCCACTGTTCCGGAGGCCTCGGCACCGACCGGTTCGACGTTGTGACGCCATTGATCAACTGGGTGGAAGCCGCCGTGCCGCCGGACAGAATCTTGGCGTCACGCGAAGAGGCTGGCGCGACGACACGCACTAGACCGTTGTGTCCCTACCCACGCGTTGCCAGATACTCGGGCTCAGGCAGCACCAACGAAGCGGCCAACTTCGCATGCGTTGACCCGTAACAGACGCCCCGGCGGGCGGGTCCGTCAAACCCGGACGTGATCAAGCGTCTATCTGCTAGGCCTTTCCTGCGGCCGTCGCCGTGACGGCGTCGTCGTCACCCGCAACGGATGAGCCACGACGATCCCGGAACGCTAAAGTAAACACGACCAGCACCGCGGCGGCCCAGACCGCCGGAACAATCCAGATCTGGTTCCAAGCGTGTCCGTTACCCTCCACATAGATGTCGACTACCAGACCGGACAGCCACGACCCGATGAACATCCCGACGCCGAGCGTGACGAAGGCGATCAAACCCTGCGCGGCAGCACGCAGGTCGGATGGCGCCTTCTTGTCGACGTAGATCTGTCCAGTGACGAAGAAGAAGTCGTAGCAGATACCGTGCAGCAAGATGCCCCCGTAGAGCATCCAGACCATAGAACCGTTGTCACCCCACGCGAACAACAGATAACGGCTGACCCAGGCGGCCATGCCGACTAGTAGCATCCCTTTCACGCCAAGACGACGGAAAAAAAACGGCATCGCGAGCATGAATCCGATTTCCGATACCTGCCCCAGCGTCATTTTGCCCGCAGCGTTGACCACCCCGATCTCGTTGAGAAACGGATTGGCGAACGCGTAGTAAAACTGCAGCGGGATGCAAACCAGGAGTGAGCCGACCGCAAACACGGCGAATGACGGCTCGCGTAACAACCGCAGCGCGTCGAGGCCCAGCACGTCGCGCGCAGTGACCCGAGTCGCCGCCCTCGTCGGCGGCGTGTGCGGTAACGCGAGGCTATAGAGCCCTAATGCCAAAGACGCCACTGCGGCGATCTGCAACGGCCGAGCCGTATCTTCAAGGCCGAGGAACCCGACAACCAACCCGGCGACAATCCAGCCAATGGTCCCCAGCACCCGGATCGGCGGAAACTCGCGGGCTGGCTCTTGCATCTGGCGAAACGACAGAGAATTGGTCAGTGCCAGTGTCGGCATGTAACACAGGGCATAGAGCAGCAACGCGCCGTAGAATGCGAAAAAAGTAGTCTGCCTCGAGACCACGTACAGCACCAAGCCACCAACAACGTGGAGCGCCGCGAGGAGTTTTTGGGTGGCGAAGTACCGGTCGGCCACCATCCCGACGAAGAAAGGCGAGATCATCGCCGCCACGGCCGTAGTGCCAAAAACTAGCCCGATCTGCTGCCCCTGAAATGCCAGCACCTCGCCCAGGTAGGTCCCGAGCGGAACCGACCAGGCTCCCCACACGAAGAACTGCAGGAACATCATGGCCGCTAATTTGGCCCGGGTGACTGAAGACATGAAGAGGGGCTAACCGCGGGTACGTCGCCGCCGCAATGCTACGCCAGCGCACGCTTGCAAAACTCAAAACAACGACGCATTTCCTCGATGGTGTCGCCGCCGCGATACTCGTATTCAATGTTGGCCGGAATGTCCCAGCGGTGGTCTCGAAGCATCGCGAGCACCGACACGATGTCGGTGTCACCCTCACCCCAGACCATGTTCTCTCCCTGATCGCGCTTACGGTCCTTCAAGTGCAGCGTGATGACCTGTTCATGATGGTCGCGCAGATACGCCACCGGGTCATGATTCGCCGCGCTGTAGTGGCCGATGTCGAGATTGACCGCAATCGACTTGCCGTTTCCCTGCGCCATCGCTGCAGCGAATTGGTCCGGGCTTGAGAATTCGTTCGGATCAACCTGCGAGTGGTTATGGATCGCGACTGGGAGGCCGTGGTACGCCGCCCGTGGCGCTACCCGCGCCACGACGTTCACATTCGCCGACGCGGTGATGGCAGGCACCCCAAGCGCCTTCGCCATCTCGAACCCGCGGTCGATCTCTTCGTCCGAGAAGTGGTCCTTGAAGCTGAGGTTGTACGAGTTCAGTGTTAGACCGGCGCGACCGAATCGTTCGCGGATGGCAGTGAAGTAATCGAGCCCAATCGTAGTCCTCCAGCGCCGAAGCTCTTCCCGTGCGTCGCGCCTCCGAAGGTCCGCTGGTTCGACATGACCCTCCCAGAGTTCGCAACTTGTCAGGCCGACCTCAACCATGCCGTCGATGACCCCCTGGAGGTCGCGGTCGCGAAAGCTATAACTTTGGGCCCCGATGAGCACACCGGCGACGCGTGACTCGGCACGACCGCGCTGCGCGCGCGGCCTCGGTCCAGCTGCCGCCGCGAGCAGCCCTGCACCCGCCAGCTTGTGGAATGCTCGTCTCGTCAGTACGGTCATGGGGTCACCTTTCTGGACACCTCCATTCTACCCGGCACTGGACACTTCTCCAGTCTTACCAACCTTAAGCCCCTTGCGGGACTCGTAGACCAGGCTCGAGAATGCACCCCTAACCATACCGAAACACCGTGCGGTTTCCATCACAGTCGTCGGAGTGCCCTAGACACAATGTGTTGCCGTCTGTGTCGGCCAAGAAGCGCCCACCCTCGTCCAGAATTTTCATTGGCTTCTCCGGAACACTATGCGACGCTGGACGCCTCACACGCCGCAGATGGAGACACACTCATGAGACGTCACTCCCTGTGTTACATCGTATTTGTCAGTTTACTGGCCACCGCTGCGTCGTCCGCCCAAACGAAACGGACAGACCTGCTCAAAGCGATGGTGCTCACCGGCCAGAACAACCACGGGTGGCAAGTGCTGAGCGAGCACTACAGGAACATACTGGAAGAAACCGGGCTCTTTGACGTAGATGTGGTGACGAGCCCGCCGAGTGGCGCTGACATGACTGGGTTCAACCCTGACTTCGACAGGTATGACGTCATCGTATTCGAATACAACGGCGACCGCTGGCCGACCGCGGTCGAGAAATCATTCGAACGATACATGCGGAACGGCGGCGGGATGGTGTTTGGGCACGCGGTAAACCACACCTTTAAGGACTGGCGGGCATTTAACGAAATGATGGGCATCGGCGGTTGGGGTGGTCGGGACGAAAGCGCTGGGCCCTTCGTGAAATATCGGAACGGCCAGTTAGTACTGGACCACAGCCCAGGCCACCCTGGCGAATGCGTAGATGCCCACGAGTATTCGGTGGTCACCCGCGCTCCGGAACATCCGATCATGCGAGGCTTACCATCCGTTTGGCTACACGGCACCGACGAGCTGTACAGCAACCAGCGGGGCCCGGCGAAGAATATGACCATCTTGGCAACCGCCTACTCCGATCCAGCCCGCGAAGCCCACTGGGGGGAACGAACCCATGGCACAGGCGAACACGAACCGATGGCGCACACGGTGCGTTTCGGCCAGGGCCGGGTCTTCGGGACAGCAATGGGACACGTCGATGGCGGGGCACCGATGGGCTCTGGACCCTGGCCGGCAATGGAGTGTATCGGATTCACCACGATGATTCAGCGCGGCGCCGAATGGGCGGCCACGGGTAACGTTACACAGCCGGTGCCGCATGGGTTTCCTACGGCAACGGCGGCACAGTTTCGATAGTGCCGTCATCCGAACACTTTGCCCGGAGACACGGGTAAGGGCTGAAATGCTCTAACGCTCTACTTGCGGGGTTCGGAGAAGATGTCGAGCGGCAGGAGAGCGGTAACGCCGACGTTGGGAGCGTCGACGAGTTGCCCGATACGAAGGTCGACGGCAACGCTCGCGACGACATACGCCTGTTCCGGGGTCAAACCGTAGGTCTCAGTGACGTAGTCGATCATCTCAAGGAGAGCATTCCTAGCCGCCAGCGAGATATCCTTCGACAGATTCCTAAGCCCGGCAATCCGCTCGTTCGCCCCCAAATACCGCATGTCGGGTGGAATCTCGCCAGCGGCCTTCAGTGGAAATCCGGTCGTGGCGTAGAAACGCCGCGACGGGATGTCGAGCACCCTGACTGGGCCTTCGAAGTGCGGCCCCCGGGTCAGCTCTGGTCCGTCCTTGATTAACCGGGTAGTCACCGTGAACTCGGCATCCATTTCAATCGCCGTACCCGAAACCTCACCGTCGCCCTGAGCAAAATGCGGGTCACCGATCGCCAGCCCACAACCGTCCACGTAGCAGGGCAGATACAGCGTCACCCCGACCTGCAAATACCGGATATCGAGATTCCCGCCGTGCTCACGCGGGGGTAGCGTGCGCAAGCACTCGCTGGCGTTCGTCCCGGCTGGCCCGCAAACGGCCTCCGGTGATGCGTGCAAAGCATGCGGTGGGAACCCGGCACCACCCAATCCGACTAGCTCCGCTTCCCTCGATAGCATCGCATCGAGTTCGTCACGTCCCGGCAACACCGTGACAATCCCAGGAAAACTAGCGTTCGGCACCCTCACGCCGGGAATGTCGTCACTGACAGCTTCGTTCCGGTTCAAACGCCACAGCGCTCGGAAACCGCCGGTTACATGGTCCGACACGAATCCGATCGGACTGACAGAGGTGTAACCGAATGGCCCCGGCGCGATGTCGAGCAGAGTTACTGCCAGCACGTCGCCCGGCTCTGCCCCTTCAATGTGCACCGGGCCGGTCAGCGGATGCACGGTCCCGATCTGCGGGTCGCCTTCGCGTGGGTCTTCGTAGGCGCTCGCCGGGTCAAGCTCAAAGTCGCTCGCGTTGCGAACCCTAAAAAGGATGCTCTGTCCCGGGACCGCCCGGGCCACCATTGGGATATCCGGATGCAGCCGATTAATGCAATCCGGATCTTCGCCGCAGTGACGCCCATCGCCCCCCAGTACCAGGATGTCGTCCTGGGCCACGGTCAACGGAACGAGGACCAGCGACACCAGCCCGACGAAACACAGCGACCCAACGTTTCGAATCATGTTTGATGCTCCAAACCCGACTATAGCGCAGCCTCAAGAATTACACCGCACTCATTGTCGGACTCGGTCGAAAACTCTCGTGCGGCGGCGCCGAATAGGCGAACAACCATCGATCGTGCCCTAGTCACCGGCACCATCGACGACAGTCAAACAACAGGAATACGGTAGCTCCCACGCTCGAAAACCGTAGCGTTACACGGGTCGGACTCGGCGTATTGGCGCTGGCCTCAGCACCAGACAACCTGCCGCGGCACTATAATGCCGCTTGCTTTATGGGCCGTCGGCAGGCATTGCACCCCAGCACCCGTCAAACCGCGCCCGGGGTGAACGGAGGACCGAACGTGCGACACGGTTGGTTGGTCGTTGGGCTCTGCCTGATCGGGGCCACTGGCGCAACTCCGCAGGTGGCCCAGGACGACGGTGTCGTCACCTTGGACAGCGGCGTGATCCGCGGCACGTCGAGCGCTCCCGCCGAAAACGTCCGCGTGTTCAAGGGAATACCCTTCGCAGCCCCTCCGGTCGGCGATCGCCGCTGGCGGCCACCCCACCCCGTGGCATCTTGGGGCGGTGAACGGGCCGCCGACCAGTTCGGCCCGCGCTGCACTCAAAGCGGACGCCCCGCCCTGGGCAGCGGTCTCCCCATCCAACCACGTAGTGAAGACTGCCTCTACCTAAACGTCTGGACCGCCGCCGAGCCCGACGAGCATCGTCCTGTCATGGTTTGGATCCACGGCGGTGCACTGACCACGGGTGCGGGATCAGGAGCCAGCTACGACGGCACCAACCTGGCCCGTCGAGGCGTCGTGCTCGTCACGATCAACTACCGTCTCGGCCCATTCGGTTATCTCGCGCACCCCCTTCTCAGCGCTGAATCGGAGCACAAAGCGTCAGGCAACTACGGCGTGCTCGACCAAATCGAGGCTCTCAAGTGGGTACAACGTAATATAGCCAGCTTTGGCGGGGACCCTGACCGCGTGACGATCTTCGGTGAATCGGCTGGCTCATGGAGTGTACAGACCCTCGTGGCGAGCCCGCTTGCCGAGGGTCTTTTTCACCGGGCGATCGGGCAAAGCGGCGGCGTGCTCGCGTCGTACGGTGCGACGCCAGGTCTGCGCACTCTAGAAGCGGAGGGGGAACGTTTCGCGTCAGCGCTGGTTGGAGCAGGGGGGCCCGTGACGCTGGCCACCATGCGGGCAGCGTCAGCGGTCGAGGTGCTGGAAACGCTTCTTGAATCGGAAAATCGCGTGCAACCTCGCCCCGCGGTCGATGGCTGGGTGCTCCCTGACACGGTCCGGACGATCTTTGAGTCCGGCCAACAGAATCGTGTGCCGGTGATGGTCGGCTGGAACGCCGACGAAGGTTCATTGGCCACCCAGAACGCACCAGCCGACGTGGCCGCGTACGAAGCCTGGGCGCGCGAAACCTACGGCGGTCGGGTCGGGTCGTTTTTCGACGCCTACGGAGTCGCTACCGCAGCCGAGGCTCGTGCTGAATTCC
>DQEK01000289.1:0-4800 GCA_003533545.1 Acidobacteriota bacterium
CTCCGCATCTCGCTGATAGAGCCCCGGGTCAAGCTGCTGCAGGACCGCGGGAACATAGAATGATTGATCTTGTACACCGTAGCGATATCCGCCGACATTCAGGATCGCCAGCAGGCAGAAGCCGCTGGCGGAGAGGAGCCCGAGGGCGATCCGTCTCGTCATATTCCATCTATCGACCGTTCTCGGTGTGGAATTGCGACCTGTGTTGTCTGTCGCGGCGCGAAAGCGAGCGGTGGTGTGTAATGGTGTGCACATTCAGGTTTGGTCAGCGACTAGGCGCCGGTCAGTCTGTCGAGTAGCGGGTAAGTACAGCTACTGGACGCAAGGATGCCGGTATGATGTTGTAGCTGGTCATCATCGATGCTCATCGCGGTCCTGCTGTATCTCTCCATTCTGGTTTTGGTCGGCGCCTATCGCAGTCGCCAGGTGAAGACTGGTGACGATTTTCTGGTGGCCGGTCGGACGCTGCCGGCGCGCGTCCTAGTGTTCACGTTGCTTGCGACATGGGTTGGGTCTGGCAGCCTATTTGGTGGGGCTGGGCTCGGGTATCGAGCCGGGTTTCCGGCTTTGTGGCAATCAGCCGGTGCCTGGGTTGGTATCGCCCTCGTCTATTTCATTGCTCCTCGTGTCCGCCGCATCGCGCAGTACACGGTCCCTGATATTCTGGAACTGCGCTACGGACCGGTGGCGCGGGTGCTTGGCACCATAACGACCGTGCTGGCCTACGCGACGATCGCCGCCTATCAGTTTCGTGGCGGAGGACGCCTGTTGGCATTGATTGCCGACGTGGACCCGGATACAGGTGCGCTCATCACGATGATTTTTTGCGTGGTGTTCACGTCGCTAGCCGGCATGTTGTCGATTGCATACCTCGACGTGGGTAACGGCATTCTGATGACCGCCGGGGTCATGCTGGCCGTAGTGTTCATGGTTGATGGTGCCGGAGGGGTCGGTACGTCGCTGGCAGCGCTTCGCCCGGATCAAGTGTCGCTGTTCGGCACGCTCGGGCCACAGGCCTCGCTAGCGCTGTTTTTACCCACGATGTTTCTCTTGCTCGGCGAAGCGAACATGTACCAGAAATTTTTCTCGGCGCGTGATGAGCGAGCCGCGAGACTGGCAGTCGTAGCTTGGGTATTGGGCACCATTGTGGTCGAGACCCTGATCGATTCGACGGGTGTGCTGGCCAGTGTGGCTATGCCCGGGTTAAGCGAGGTCCAATCGGAAGAAATCGTCATCCGAGTTGCGATCGATCTACTGCCAGCATTTATGGGGGTCGTGCTCGTGTGCGGGGCAGCCGCGATCATCGTATCAACTGCCAATAGCTTTCTGCTGACGCCGTCGACGAACCTGATTCGTGACGTTTACCAGCGGTTCGTCAATCCAGGAATGACGGACCGGCAGGTCATCGTCTACACACGAGTCATCGTGGCAGTGCTGGGCGTGGCGGGTTACGTGGCCGGTAAGTTCTTTCCGACCATCCTGGCGATGGCTCTCTGGGCCTACACCATGTATGGTGCCGGTATCACGCCGGCGTTATTGGGTGCCTTGCTCTGGCGCCGGGCGACCCGGATGGGGGGGGTGGCGTCGATTCTCGTCGGTATGCTCACGACACTGAGTTGGGAGGTCGTCGGATTGGTGCGTGGTGCCGATGGTGTGCCTGATTATTTGTTCGGCCTTGAGACCGCGTACCCGGCGCTGGTCCTCTCCATTGGGACGCTCGTTCTCGTCAGCCTGGCAACACCTGCGCCGACTGAGGAAGAAGTGGCCGCGCTGTACTCGGGTCGCGCGTAAGTATGGTCGCTTCTCGACTCATCTACCCGCGGGTCACTCTGGTGTCCACGTATGATCTAGGGCGCCAGCCCTTTGGCCTGGCGTCGCCGGCGGCCTGGTTGCGCGAGGCCGGTGCCCAGGTTACGACTATCGATCTCTCCCGCGAGTCTTTCCGACTCGACGCGTTCGACAGTGATCTCGTGGCGTTTCATCTCCCTATGCATACGGCGACGCGATTAGCGGTGCCAGTTATTCGGGAGGTACGTGCACTGGCCCCAGCGGCGCAGCTCTGCTGCTACGGACTGTACGGTCCGCCGAACGAAGCCCTGCTGCGCGACCTTGGCGTCGAGCACGTGCTCGGCGGCGAGTTCGAACAGGCGTTGCTTGAGGTGGTGTCCGGGGAGGGGCACCGCTGCCGTGTGGCTTCAGGTTCTGCACTGCCGCGGCTACAGTTCCGCGTGCCAGACCGTGAGGGCCTGCCGCCGCTCAAAAGCTACGCGTCAGTGGAGTGTCACAGCGGACGGCGGGTTGCGGGGTATACGGAAGCCAGTCGGGGTTGCAAGCACCTATGTCGACATTGCCCAATAGTGCCGGTGTATGCGGGCCGGTTCCGGGCGATTCCGCGTGACATTGTGCTCGCTGATATACGCTCGCAGGTGGAGGCGGGTGCAGAGCACATTACGTTCGGCGATCCTGATTTTTTCAATGGCGTTGGCCACGCGGCGTCGGTTGTCGACGCGTTTTCTCGCGAGTTTCCTGGTGTCAGCTACGACGTCACGATCAAAGTGGAGCACCTCCGGAGACATGCTGACGAGCTTGGTCGACTACGAGACACGGGTTGTCTCTTCGTCGTGACGGCTGTTGAGTCGATTGATGACACCGTTCTCACCCGGCTCGACAAGGGACATACACGGGCAGATTTCGAATCGGTCGTTGGTCGATGCAGGAGTCTCGGATTAACACTTTCGCCGACCTTTATTCCGTTTACCCCGTGGACCACGCTGGAGGGCTATTGCGAGCTCCTTCGCGCCCTCGACGCACTGGAGTTGGTTGAGTGCGTGGCACCGATCCAGCTGACCCTTCGACTCCTGATTCAACAGGGCTCACGTTTATTGGACCTCGGTTGGGGAGGGCTTGGCGCCGGGCTCGCGCCGTTCGACCACGACCAGTTGATCCATCCTTGGAGACACCGAGACCCACGCGTTGATCGGCTGCAGGAGGCGGTGTCCTCGCTGGTGGAACGGCGGACAGGTGCCCCGCGGGTGGTCCTATTCGACGAGATTTTGTCGGTGGCAGCGACGGAGGCAGGACTGGTGGTTCCGGCGCGATTGACGCAGCGGAGACCGCGGGCCTCGGTGCCGTTTCTTAATGAGCCCTGGTATTGCTGAGCTGAGCCCTGCGCAGAGCAGGTGGCTCTGGTGTGACGAGGCAGAACTGATGCGGCGAGTGCTACTGGTCGCGATGACGACTGGCTATCAGACCCGTGCGTTTGGCGAAGCAGCGGACCGGTTGGGCGTGGAACTGGTGTTGGCTACCGACCGATGTCACCAACTCGATGACCCCTGGCGTGACGGGGCCGTGCCGGTGCGCTTTCACGACGAGCCGGGGTTTCTTGGCTCAATCACACGTGCAGCGAGTCGGCGCCCTCTAACTGGCGTTCTGGGTGTTGGCGACCGCCCGGCGTTGTTTGCCGCACTGGCGGCCGATGCACTCGGCCTGCGGGGGCATCCTCCGGATGCGGCACGCGCTAGTGGCAACAAGTTGGTTTCCAGGCGCCGCATGGCCGCTGCCGGTCTTCCGTGCCCGTGGTTTCGGGAGGCGGCGCTCGACGTCGCGACGCGGCGACTGCCCTCAGATGTGCAGTATCCGTGCGTTGTAAAGCCGCTCACGCTGTCTGGGAGCCGGGGAGTCATTCGTGTTGACGACCCGGCCACTCTTCGGGTGGCCCTAGGCCGTCTGAAACGCTTGCTGGACCGGGGCAGTCTCCGAGAGCGCCGTGACCCTGCCGACAACCGCGTCGTCTTGGAGGGCTTTATTCCTGGTCGGGAGTATGCGTTAGAGGGACTCATGGACAACGGCGAGCTTCGAGTGTTAGCGCTATTCGACAAACCCGATCCGCTCGATGGTCCGTTCTTCGAGGAAACGATCTACGCGACACCGTCGTGCGAGACCGAGGCGGTGCAGCGGCGAATTGGGGACGGGGTCGCCGCGGCCGTTCGAGCGCTCGGTTTGCGTCAGGGGCCTGTACACGCCGAATGCCGAGTCAATGGTGAAGGCGTGTTCGTGCTCGAGGCGGCGGCTCGGCCGATCGGCGGACTCTGCGCGCGGGCACTGAGGTTCCGAGATGAGGAGGATACCGTTGTGTCTTTCGAAGAGCTGCTCCTGCGTGACGCGTTGGGCGAGCCGACCCGGTGCTTCCGGCCTGAAGCGGGCGCCTCGGCCGTCATGATGATTCCAATTCCTCGCGCGGGGACATATCGCCGCGTCGAGAATTTTGCGGAAGCCCGTGGGGTCCGTGGTGTTGTCGATTTGCTTTTGACTGCCAAGCGCGATCAACGGCTGGAGCCGCTGCCTGATGGAGGGAGTTATCTCGGGTTTATTTTCGCCCGGTCCGCGGAGCCCGCCGACGCCGTAGATGCGGTGCGCCACGCCCATGACACGCTACAGTTCGTCATCGACCCGCCCATTCCAGTACTCTAACGCAGGGACTGAGGCAGGTTCGACTCAGGCTTTTCCTTGCTCCGGCACATAATCGGGGGGGAGCGCCGAACCTTCCCCGAAGAAGAAATCCTCCATATACTTTGCCACCAACTCCTGCGCTTCTTTCTGCCAAGGCATCAGCCGGTACTCATTGAGAATCATCTTCATCCGTTCTTCCCAGAGTTTCCAGGCGTCGATGGAGACGTTCTCGTAGATGCGTTGGCCCAACTCACCTGGCCAGGGCGGTTCGTCGAGCGCTGGGAGATCCTTCTGGAACTTTACGCACTTCACCGTGCGGGGCGTGTTGGGATCACTCATGATGATAGGTCA
>DQEK01000289.1:5203-5602 GCA_003533545.1 Acidobacteriota bacterium
CGAAGACGTTTGGCAACGCTCGGCGTCTTGGGCGGTAGTTTTCTCGCCGCGATTGAAACAACTGTCGTCGCGGCGGCGATGCCGACCGTGGCTGACCAGCTTGGTGGACTGCCTTACTACAGCTGGGTCTTCTCCGCGTACTTGCTGACGTCTACCGTGTCAATTCCGCTGTGGGGGAAATTGTCTGATCTGTACGGACGGCGGCGTTTCTACCTGTGGAGCATCGCGCTGTTCCTTCTCGGGTCGGTGCTGTCTGGCGCTGCACAGAGTATGCCTCAGCTCATATTGTTCCGTGCCTTGCAGGGGGTTGGCGCTGGTGGTCTCCTTCCACTAGGCATGAGTGTCTTAGCGGATATCTATACGCTTGAGGAGCGGGGCCGGATGCAAGGATTGCTGAGC
>DQEK01000313.1 GCA_003533545.1 Acidobacteriota bacterium
TGTGCGAAACTGCTGCGCCGGCTCAGCATTCGGGTCATAGCGCCCGAGATCTGCATCATCTGGGGTGTTCCCGTACGCGCCCCAGAAACGCTTAAACGCACCCGTCTCGGCGTCCAGAACCACCACCCGCTTATTGAGGTAACCGTCCGCGATGTACGCCTCGTTGTCCTTCGGGTCAACGTAGATCTTGGCGACACGGCCAAAATTCTCGTTGTCGTTACTCCCGGCGTTACCACCCGACCGACCGACCTGCATCAAAAACCGGCCGTACCGAGTGAATTTCAGCAGGTGCGAATCGGGACCGCCATTGCCGCCAATCCAGACGTTGTCCATATGGTCGACAAAGATGCCGTGGTTCGACGCGGGCCACTCATAGCCCTCACCCGGACCGCCCCACGACCCGACTAACGTGCCAGCCTGGTCAAACTCAAGAACCGGTGGAGCCGGAAAACAACAGTCGGCTGCGTTCGGGGGGTCCTGCGCGGCCGGCACTTCGCCAGCAGCCAGCGCGTCACCACGGTGAATGATCCAGATATGGTCTCGGTTATCCACTGATACCCCAATCGTAGTCCCAAGCAACCAGTGGTTCGGCAGGGGCTGCGGCCAGAGGGGATCAACCTCGAACATCGGGCCGTAGACCATGTTGCCCTGTGCAGCTTCCGTCCGGTCAAGTAAGGCCTGTCCAAGGCCCACGACCGCGACCGCGGTGACACAGGCCACCGTAAACGCCACCGCTCGACGTGCCGTAAACTTCCCCATCGTTCTCCTCCGTGGCCCCCGAGGCCGGTCCGCCGCCCCAGAGACTGACTGAGCCCAATCTCAACCGTTGTCAGAAGAGGATTACCCGTACCGACCGGGCAGCCACATCTGACGGTAGGGGACAATCGTCTGGGAAACGCGCCTCGGATGCAAGTCCCCCTGGCCTGAGTCCCATACCAACAATCTGAAACAGCCGGGATTACCGCCACCTCTGTGGTCCGAGCGCCCAGGGTCACGCTTCACGCTATTCGCGAAAGTTAGTGAACTGGAGTGGCAGATCGACTTTCTCTTCCTTAAGCAGAGCGATGACCTCCTGCAAGATGTCACGCTTCTTACCCGTCACCCGGAGCTTGTCGCCCTGGATGGCGACTTGTACCTTGAGCTTGGTCCGCTTGACCGTCTTCACCAAACGCCGCGCCAGGTCCGTCTCGATGCCCTGGCGAACATTCACCACCTGCCAAGCGTCGGCCACATTCTCTTGCGGCGCCTCGCGGTCGAGACACTTAACATTCACCTTTCGAGCCGCCAATTTCGCCGTCAGGATGTCGTACATCTGACCGAGCTGAAACTTGTCTGGGGCCCGCATCGTGATGGCGGCGTCGTCACGCTCAAATTTTGCGTTTGACCCCTTGAAGTCGAACCGAGTCTCCACCTCGCGGGTGGCCTGATTCACCGCGTTACCGACTTCCTGCATATTGACTTCGGAGACGACGTCGAAAGATGGCATGTACTCCCCTAGCGTGAACGACGACAGAGCCGCATTCGCCCAGCTACGCTGCTCTGGCGACGGCGGTACCACCGAAGCGCTCTACCGAGCGCCCGTCAGAGTCCAGTATTGTCGGCATGACAACCAAGCATCCCATGCCCCCCAGCAGCCACAGCGACAACCTCATGGGGAGGGCGAGAGAGGGTCGAGGCCAAAAAACAGGTCTCGACAACGACCAGGCGTGCGCACAACAAACACCCGGAGTGGGTCTTACTTCGGTTGGGGCACCACTCGGATGTAAGGCAGGGGCTGCTGCCAACCATCCGGGTACGTGGCCCTTGCGTCCTCATCCGACACCGACGGGAGAATGATGACGTCGTCTCCTTGATTCCAGTTGGCCGGAGTTGCCACCTTCCTGTGCGCCGTGAGCTGGCACGAGTCGAGGAGACGCAGGATTTCGTCAAAATTCCGACCTGTACTCATGGGGTAGGTGATCGTGGCCTTGATCTTCTTGTCTGGCCCGATGACGAAAACTGACCGCGCGGTCGCGTTGTCGGCCGGTGTACGACCTTCGCTGGTGTCTCCAGCATCGCCTGGGAGCATGTCGTATTCCTTGACAATCTTCAGCTCGGGGTCACCAATCAGTGGATAGCCAACCGCATGCCCCTGTGACGCCTCGATGTCTTTTGACCAAGCCTCGTGGTTCGTCACAGGGTCGACGCTGATGCCCAGGACCTTACAGTTCCGTTTCTCGAACTCACTCTGGAGACCCGCCAAGGTGCCAAGCTCGGTCGTACACACGGGAGTGAAGTCCTTCGGGTGCGAACAGAGAACAACCCACCCGTCGCCTATCCATTCATGGAGACGGACCGTGCCTTGCGTCGTCTCGGCGGTGAAATCTGGTGCGGTGTCGTTGATTCTCAATGCCATAGTATTTTCCTCTGCCCCGGGTATTCCGGTGCATTTCGACTTACGGAGCGAACATTCTACCTACCCTGGTCCATGAGGTCAGCATCCAACATCGCCCGCGCCCGTGTCCTGGCACTCCCTATTGCGTCCCCAAACTCGTCCATGTCGTCCACTCCGCGCAGACACGGACGCGTCACTCGACCGTCCAGAGTCGCAACGTTTCGACATCCTTGATGAACAGACGGTTGCCGGCAATGGTCGGTAGCGTCCACGTCGAGCTATCGGCCACCTCATACCGTCGGACCGGATCGAATGCGGTCCGGCTATGGGGCAACACCAACAGTTCGGCGTCGTCCTCAAGCGACAGGATGGTATTACCAACGTTGAGAATCGCCGCGTTGTCCGCCTGACGCGGGGCACTAGTCCACAGCACGTCGCCGGTATTGAGGTCCAGGCCAAAGTACTGACCACTATTGAGGTGCGATAGGCCAAAGAGGACACCATCGACAACAACCCCGTTCGTCATATGCAGCGACACCTCATCGACATGCCACACCTCTTCCGTCGTCCAAGCATTGCCCTCCCGCACGACGCGGAAGCGAGTGATCCCGTTGCCGCGCCCCGATTCGATCACATCCCCCTCATACAGGTGCGGCGTTTGCGAGGTGGTGGTTGACGGCGTGGTGTAAGGACGACGCCACAGCAACTGACCGGTGTCGGCCGACACACCAACAAAGTTCTCCTGCGTAAAGGTCACAACCTGGCGCACGCCTTCGATCTCGACCACGATCGGCGACCCGTAGGCCGGTCCGTCCCCATCCCAACGCCACCGCTCCTCGCCGGTCGCAACGTCAAAGGCGGTCAGTGCCCCAGCGTCTTGCCCCCCGACGTGCAGAATCATTTGGTCTCCATCGACGTAAGGCGACTGACCCGTGTGGTACAGCGGCTCGACGGGACCGGCTGGACGCTGCCACAGTTGCCCACCGGTCTCGGCGTCGAACGCCGTCACAATACCGCTGATCCCCAACGTGAAGAGACGACCGTCCGCATAGGCGGGCGTCGATTTCGGCCCCGGACCATGGTTCCTCGTCGCAGCCACCATGTCAAAAGATGCCGGATAGCTGGTGCGCCAGAGGGTCTCCCCAGACCCCGCGTCCAATGCCATCATCACTTCGTCGTCCCCCTGCCGGGTGAACATGTACACGTGGTCGCCGATGAGAATAGGCGAGGCGTACCCGAACCCGACCTCAACCGACCACTGCTCGTTCAGTCCGGTCGGCCAGGAATCCGGAATCGTGAATCCAGTCACCGACCCGTCTCTGCTGGGTCCCCGCCACTGCGGCCAGTCCTGCGCGACCGCACAGGGCACGGCCATGGCCAGTGCCGCCATCACAAACATCCCAACGCCGATGCGTGCTCTCATACTCATGTGCGTTCTCCAGCCGAATCATCATTCTGTCCCAGGCAAACGCACCGGGACAGCAACGTCACTCCAGGCCCTCACTGGGGCACCGCGCCTGCGCTCTCATGAACGCGGCCCGACACAACCAACCTACCCGTAGGGCCCCTGCCACCATAGAACACGGTACCGGGCTTCACCTAATAGGTAAAGCGTCGATTGAGCTGGGCGGTGCGGCGGCCCGGACGGCAACGCTCGCGGCCCCCCGAGACCTACCCCGACTCGATGTGCGCCTCGCACCAGGGAAACCAGAATTCGGAACAATCTAGATCACAGCTGCCGGTCCCGGAAGGTTTCTCCCACTTCGCCTCAAACGATCCGCCCTACAAACCTATCTAGCCTTACCCACAAAGCTTCGATGGTGTTACCCCGCACATGCGTCCGTGGACACGGTTGGACTAAGATGCGGGCACCTACGACGGAGCAACCATGACAATCAGAAGCACCGTACTCGCGCTCGTCTGTCTCGCCGCGGCGACTCAGGTCGAGGCCCAGGATCTTGCCCGGGCGAGACCAGAATCCGTCGGGCTCTCCTCAAGCGGACTGGCGAAGGCGACCGACGTCCTTCGTGCGCACGTCGAGAGCGGCGACATCGCCGGTGTAGTGGCAGCGGTCGCCAGACGAGGCAAGGTCGTCTATTTCGAAACGCTCGGCCAGCGGGACCTGGCCTCCCGTGACGAGATGCCGCCCAACGGCATCTTCCGGCTGTATTCGATGACGCGTCCGATTACGAGCACCGCCGTGATGCTGCTTTGGGAAGAAGGAAAGTTCAAACTCGACGACCCGATCTCAACGTATCTTCCACAGTTCCTGGACCAGCGCGTGTTCGTCGACGCCGACGCGCCAGATCTATCCCGAACCCGCGCTCGCGTGGGCGAGATCACGGTGCGGCACCTTCTGACTCACACGTCAGGGATCGGCAGCCGAAGCTCCCAAATCTACCGAGCGGAGCAGGTCCGCCTCCGATCAATTACGTTGCCGAAGATGGTCGACAACGCCGCGCGGGTGCCGCTATTCGAAGACCCTGGCACCCGCTTTCGCTACGGGATCTCCACTACGATGCTCGGACGCCTAGTCGAGGTGTGGTCCGGTCAACGGTTTGAGGACTTCCTACAGCAGCGCGTGCTTGATCCCATCGGGATGAACGACACGGTGTTCTGGGCTGAGGGAGAACGTGCGAGCCGGCTGACCACCGTCTACCGGCCAGAACGCGGCACAGGCGAACTTCGGCCCTATGCTATCGAGTCCGTGCCATTCACCGAGCGACCGACGTTGATCGAAGGTGGTGTCGGGCTGCTGTCATCAGTGTCGGACTATCTTCGGTTCTCACAAATGTTCCTGAACGGTGGCGAACTCGACGAAACACGAGTACTAGGGGCGGATACCGTGGCACTGATGACGCGAAATCATCTCCCGGGGGCGGTCCTCCCCATCGGAGGCGGTTACATGGCCGGCTCGGGTTGGGGCCTCGGTTTCAACGTAGTAACGGACGCGAACGCCTATCCGTTTCCGGTGGGCGAGGGTGAGTACTGGTGGGACGGCTCATCCGGCACGCGGTTCTCCATTGACCCGGAACACGACCTAATCGTGGTCATCATGGCCGCAATCTCCCCGTCTCGGGGCGGCGGATTCCGCGAGGAGTTCAAGACGTTGGTTCACGACGCGATCCTCGACTAACGGCACCGGCCGCCTCGACGAACTTACGGAGCATGGTTTCGGGTTGGGCGCCAACGACCCGATGTTGGCCGGCAACAAAAGTGGGGACAGCAGTAACTCCCGTACCCCGGGACAACGCCCAATCAGCATCGACCACCCCGCGGTCGGCCCGTGCATCCAACCGTGCCAGCGCGACATCCCCAGAGAGACCAGCCCTGCCGGCCAGCTCCGCAAGTACCGCAGGGTCCCCGATGTTCCTGCCCTCGGCAAAATAGGCCCGATAGATCAACCCGTGTAGCCGGTCGTCCTCCAACTGAGTATCCGCCCAGCTAGCGAGTTCTTGGGCAAAGCGGCTGTTGTAGGTGTGAGTGCGACGACCGTATGGCAACCCTTCATCGTCCATTAACGTCTGCATCCGCTGATGCACGGCATCAAGGTCGTACCCACGCCCCGCGAAGAGCGCTTCAAGCGAACGTCCATGGCCTGGCGTCTCCGGATGCAGCGGGAAGTAGACCCACTGTAAGTCGATCTCGTAGTCCCGCCGAAGCCTGTCAATACGCCCGGTACTGAGATAGCACCAGGGTCAGACAAAATCAGTAAACACCTGTAGTGTCATGAGATTCGGCATGGCTCGCTAGAGGATGGGGGCCTGGCAATCAGTGTCGCGATCCACCGCAAGCGGCCACCAGGTATCGAACCCTGCGTCAGAACCCGCGATCGGGAGCACTAGGTCCAAGCGGTCCTCGGTGAACGCACCGTCGACCCCACGCTCGGCCACGAGATCGCGCAGGCTCCGGCGGAAGGCCAACGTCTCCGGGCTGTCGAACAACACGAAATACAACTCGCGAGTGCGGCCTGAAAAGGGCTGACGCTTGACCGCCATGCAAACGGGGTCGAGTGTAGCCCGTTCGAGGCCGGCCGCCCGCGCCATCTCAAGAATTTCCACCGGGGGGAGTACGGTACCTACCTCGCCCCGCAGCTCGCTCCGGAGCACGATCGGGATGACGCTGCCACCAGGTGTGGTCATCGAGGCCATCGTCCGTTCAAAGAGCTGGTCGAACAACGATGAAAGGAGCATCGTCGGAGGCTGCAAGCCGAGCGATGCCCCCCCTGGACTTACCCCGTCGTTCAGCGTGAGCGTCCAACCCGAGAAAGAGAACTCACCCGCGTCGTACGGCTGCGCGATGGTGTCCCGCAACGTCCTCAGGAACAGCCACGGTAGCAAGAACACTGCCGCCAGACCGACAACGAGCTTGATACTTCGAGATTTCGGCATGTCAGTCCGCTGTATCCGGGTTCGTATCGGACTGGGCCGGCTCGGCGACAAATCGGTACCCCACGCCTCGGACCGTTTGTAAATGTTTCGGATGGGCAGGTTCAGCTTCCAGGTAACGTCGTAGACGAGCGATGAAGTTATCAACAGTGCGGGTATCGGTGTCTTGGCGTACGCCCCAGACCTCCTCCAGGAGCACACTGCGCGAAACGGTCTGGCTCTCGCGCTTGATGAGGTAGCGCAACAAGGTCGCCTCCATGAGGGTCAACGGTTGTTCGGTGCCGTCCCAGTGCAGCACCTGTTCACGGAAGTCGATCCGCTTACCAGCAAACTGGAACTCGTCCAAGCTGTCCGCATGCCCGGTCTGCTCACTGGAGTGAAGCCAGCTTTGGCGACGGAGTAACCCATGCAACCGCGCCAGTAGTATTGAAAGGTCGAACGGTTTCGCCAGATAGTCGTCGGCGCCGGCTTCAAAACCGGCAAGCACATCGTCGGCGTGGGCCCGGGCCGTCAGCAGCAACACCGGCACGAACCGGCCTGCCTCGCGCAACCGACGCACCACTTCGAACCCGTCAAGACCAGGCAACATGACGTCGAGCAGTACCACGTCGAAACTGGTTGTAGTAGCGGTCAGCCGGTTGAGCGCGGCCTGGCCGTCCTCCTCAATTTCGACAGCGAAACCTTCCGCCTCGAGGTTGAGCTTCAGGCCGAATGCCAGATGCTCTTCGTCCTCAACGATGAGAACACGGCTCATGGCAAATTGATCGGCAACTCGAGTGTGAAGGTGCTGCCGCGACCAGCACCGGCGCTCTCGGCGTAGGCCCGCCCCCCGTGACGACGCGCTACCGCCCGGACAATCGAGAGACCGATGCCAGTCCCGCGCGCACGCGATTTGAGCGCCGCCGGAAGGCGATAAAACCGTCGGAACACCCGTTTGAGCTCCTGGTTGGTGATGCCAATGCCTTGGTCGCGCACACTGATCGCGACCCGTCTGGCCCCAGCGCGTGCGACCTCGACACCCACCTTAACCCGCTCGCCGGAATAGTTAATCGCGTTGTCAACAAGATTCGTCACCGCCGCGACCAATTCATCGCGGTCGCCGCTGACCACAAATTCGCCCCGCGGCACTTGGTCGAGCAGTCGTACCTCCCCGCGCTCAAGATGGTGCCGGCGACCGGCTAGTGTCATGCACTCGTCGACGATGTCCGACACATCTACATCAGTAGGGTGATCGACGCGCCGAGCCGTAGCGGTCTTGCCAGCCAATAGGATCCGGTCAATGGTCTGCTGTAAGCGCTCCGAGTCCTCGAGCATGGTGTCGATTAGTTCGTGACGGGTGTCCCGATCGAATTCGCGCTGGCGGAGGGTCTGGAGATAGAGCTTGATGGAGGCGAGCGGGGTCTTTAGTTCGTGGGTCACCGCATGGATAAAAGCATCATGCTGCTCGCTCTTACGGATCTCACGCGTCAGGAAGGCAGTATTCACCACTAGTCCGCCGATCAGGACGGCAAAGCTGGCCACACCCACGAGAAGCAAGAGACCGGTGCGCCAGTTAACGACGATGAAACTGATGTTCAGGCCAACAGCGACAGCAATAAGACCGGCGCCGAACAACCAAACGAGAAAGACCGAGCGTCTGCGCGAAACACCGGTACGTTCCATAGGCATACTAGTGTCCCGCCTCGGAGAGTCGGTGTCCAGTTCCACGATTTGCTCCACGGCCAAACCCTGAACGAGCAAATTGCGATGGGAACGGCACTGGGGCTTGCCGATCGTGAACTGCCCCACGCGGGATGGTTAGGCGGTCAGTTCGAGGTCGATCGATTTGGAGGCGATCTGGCGGGCCGTTGGCACCTGCAAATCCCACGCGAGCCCGATCCAAGACAACATCCTAATCTGAATCCAACTCAAGTCCAGCTCGTGCCAAACCATGCCGTGCCGCGCCGAGGTCGGGTAGGCGTGGTGGTTGTTGTGCCAGCCTTCACCAAACGTAATCAACGCCACCCAGAAGGAGTTCATCGAATCGTCCGAAGTCTGGAATCGACGATGGCCCCAGAGATGGGTCGCGGAGTTCACCAGCCAGGTACAATGGAGTCCTACAACCACACGGAGAAAAATACCCCAAAGCAGCCAAGGCACCCCACCGATGGCCAGCAGTGACAACCCAAGCACCACGAGTGGTACCCAATGCCATCGGGTTAGCACACGGTAGAAGCGATCTTTCATGAGGTCAGGCGCGTACTTGCCCATGACTTCGGTGTTCGAATGCATCTCTTCACCGAACATAGTCCACAGCATGTGCGCCCACCACTTGCCGTCGCGCGGCGAGTGCGGGTCACCCGGTTCGTCGGAATACTGGTGGTGGATACGGTGGATCGCCGTCCAGAAAATCGGCCCGCCCTGCAGGGTCAGGGTGCCGCAGACCGCGAAGAAATACTCAAGCCACTTGGGTACCTTGTAGGACCGGTGCGTGTGCAGCCGGTGATACCCGAGTCCGATGCCCCACCCGATGCACACCCAGTGCAACCCAAACGCCACGATCACCGCGCTCCAGCTGGCGTTAAACAGGGCTGCGACCGCAAGCACGTGAAAGATCGCGAAGGCGGTGACGGTGACCCAGCTCAACTTGTCGCGGTTATTGGTGAAATCGATTGCGTTGGTATCCACGCGGTCTCCCCACAAAGGGTGTCGCCGGTGTCCAAAAGCACCGAACGACGACAACCTATCAGCTCAAGTCTCCGGGCGCACGTATTTAGATGTAAAAATTTGGTAAACGTAAAAATGGACTGCAAATGACTGTCACTGAGAACCTTGCGACTGCTTTTCACAAAGGCGGACGCTGGAGGTGATGGCTGGTAACCGCTTGGTAGGCGTGGGCAAGACGCAAGATCTCCGCCTCGCCAAACAGCTTCCCGGTAAAGCGGAGGCTGGTGGGGGCACCCTGGTGGAACCCGTTGGGCAGGCTAATTTCTGGATGTCCTGTGAGGTTCGTGAGCGACAAGCTGCTCCCAATGAAGAGATCAAGGTCCCCCAGCGCCTCGTGTACCTCCTCGATGATCCGCATCCGGAGGCGATTCGCCTGCAGATAGTCCACAGCGGACACAAAGCGAGAGGCTCTAAAGCTATCGGGCCAACGGCTCTGTTCCGGCAGCGGCCGCATGCCGTCGAGTTCGGCATTGAGCGTCGGACCATCGAACGCCGCCGCCGCCTCCGTGCCGAGAATGAAGCTGATGGCGCCACTCGGCAGCTCGGGTAGATCGAGCGCCACGGGACGCACACCGAGGCGACGGAGGACATCCAGCGCAGTCCGGTTGTTAGCCTGAATCCGACGCAGGCCTGCTACACGTTGAGGCGACTGGGGATCGTCTTCGATCTCATCTTCGATACCCGCCCTTAGGTAACCGATCTTGAGCTGAGCAATATCGAGGGTCGCGTCCCAATTGAATGGCAGGTCGGTCACCGTGTTGTCGTGACCATCAGGTCCTCGAATCGCATCGAAGACCAGGGCGCAATCTTCCGCGGCACGGCACATCGGACCGATCTTGTCCATGCTCCATGCCAACGTCATCGCGCCATATCGGCTAACCCGTCCGAACGTAGGCCGTAACCCCGTCACGCCGTTCCGGGTCGACGGCGAGATGATCGACCCTCGGGTTTCAGTACCAATCGCGAAACCGACGAGTCCAGCTGCCGTGGCCGCCCCAGGGCCCGCAGATGATCCACTCGCCCCCTGATCGGGATTCCACGGATTCCTCGTCCGTCCACCGAACCAGCGATCGCCAGAGGCTAAGGCCCCCATGGAGAGCTTCGCAACGAGAATTGCGCCTGCCTCAGTCAATCGACTGTAGATGGTGGCGTCGACGTCGATGGATTGGTCCCGGTAGGGCGACGCCCCCCACGTGGTCCTAGTACCGCGCACCGCGAACAGGTCCTTGGCGCCCCAAGGAATACCGTGCAACGGCCCACGGTAGTTGCCCGCCATGATTTCCTCGTCAGCCCGCCTCGCCTGTCGGAGGGCCAACTCCTCGGTATAGCTGACCACGCAGTGCAGTGCGGGGTCGTATCGCTTGAGCCTGGCCAGATACAACGCGGTTAGTTCGGACGGCTTGACCTGCCGAGTTTCAACGAGTTTGGCCAGGTGCGTGACCGGCAGATACGCCAAGGCCTCGTCTGACGTCGGCATTGCGACGGCGACCGGAGCCCGCCGCATGGATTGCTGCTCGACCGGCAACACTGTCCCCGGTGGCACCGGGTTGAACACGAGAGCCAGCGGGGTACTATTGCCAAGGTTAGCCGCTCGAAGGGTCTCCAAGTCCGGCCCGCTCCCACCGGGGCGGTTAATCCGTTCCAAGATGCGCTGCAGTTCGTCACGACTGAATCGCAGGCCCGCAATACGTTGCGCGGCTTCAAGCATCTCTATCGTAATTTCGTCGGCGTCCTGGGCCACCGCCAGAAGTGCCCCTGGGAACACCGCCGATCCGACGCCAGCGGCCGACAACCCGGCCAGAAAGCGCCGGCGATTCAACGCCAGCTTCCGGTCATCCATCCCAAGAACTCCCACGTGATCCCTCAAATCCCCCCCACGAGGGCAAACGTCCCCTATCCCACCACGCCCGCAACAGACCCGACCGCCTCGACTAGTGCGGCGCCACGACCTCTCCCTCGCGGCAACCGTCAGTTACGGCACCGAACTCGCACTCAAGAGTG